>URPQ01000004.1 GCA_900549755.1 uncultured Oscillospiraceae bacterium | reverse complement strand
GTATTAAAGCACTCGATAGAGGGAGATTTTAACCGTGTTGCGGTATCTGAGGTTGAAAACCTCGCCGACGGAGACGGCTCGGGCAGGGTGCAAAGATAATGAATAAAGCCGGATAAAGTGCGACCCCATCGGAGCTACAGACCGAAGGCACAAAACAAATTAAACTTATTTATATTGAAAAAGAAGAGCTGATGCGCTATAATATAAAAGTCGTATCAGCTCTTTTCGTATTTTCGGAAAAACTGTATACCTTACAATAATCAAATACTTATAAAATAAGGAGATATGGGAATAAATGAAATTAGGAATGGTAATTGTCGAACCGAGTTTCATATGTCCCTATAACTCCTCAAAATCTCATAAAACCCGATAGTACCGCGGGTTTGAAAAAAATCACTTTAATATATCTTTATACTTCTCTATGCAAGTCCACACCAAAATGGTGTAGTAAATGGTGAAGTAAAGTTTACGGAAAAAGTGCCTTTGCAACAATATTTATTAAATCAGTAATGAAAAGCGAGAATCTACAATTTTTGTAAATTCTCGCTTTTTTATTATTAAATAGTTTTTTCTTAATAATTACAAAGATATTCGTATATCGTACATTCCAGGCGTGGTGAGCGAATTTTACTGTCCGCCGCAAGCGCCTCAAAGTCGGTGGTAAAAGGGCGAAGTTGTGCACTGACAATTTCCCTTTGAGAAAGCGGCGACTTATACAAAAGGGCAACTCTGTCTGCCAACGACTCCTGAACACCTTTCATTTATTTATAAGGACATTCTTTTCTGAAAATGGTTATACTTTCAACGGTTCTGCTATCATCTAAGTAGATTGAAATCATACTTTGCCCTTCATTTTTACGATAAGTTGTCCAATTATTCACCGAATTTTCTTTTTCAAAATCCGAATAATTTTTGAGCGCTTTTTCAACATCCGCCGCAGATGTTCCCAAAGAAATACTGGACGGCAATTCAAGTTTTACATCCTTATTCTCATAAGAACTGACATCTATCTTATACACTGCCGCATCCACTTGATTTTTAGAAAAATTATATACACCAAACTCAGCTGTAACTCCGTTTTTCTTCATAACCAATGATTCCTGTGAATATGTACCCGCTCCGACATCACAGCTTTTAACTATTTCCCAACCGTTTTTTTGAAACTCACTGACAGGCGCGGGTAAATTATATAAATCTCCCATTACGGATACATTGAAATTGTTTGGTTCATTTCCAAGCGACATCGGAGCTTTATAATTTGATAAATATGCCGTATCGGAATTATCATTTTCCGCCTTTTCGGTTTCAACAAAATTCACAATATTTATTCTGCTGATTTTCTCTGTTTCACCATCAAATTCCATTGTATACCGTTCATAAATTGAATCGGCATTTTCTTTTTCATAGCATATTTGTATTTTATTTCCATAATCTTCATTAAAATTAGGGGTTCCAAATTTTTCTTTTATTTCTGACAGTTTCTTATCATTAAGTAAAAAATCATTCGCTATATAGAATTGAATATCTCCGTTGAACTCATATTCTACACGCCCAATCGGACAATCTTTAAACTTTTTTTGAGCTCCGGTCATATTGAAAACCTGAAAGCTCAATTCATTTTTTCCCTTTGTTAAATAAAAAGATTCTATATGGTCTGAATCAATGCCTTTTTCATAATCATCAAAATATTCTTTAAACTTCCAGCCTGTTTTGGTAAACGCTTCTATTGATATAGGAAGCTCGTAAGCATTATCGTCAATCCTAAATGTAAAATCATATATATCGTCCGACATTTCTTTTCCCATATCATAAACAGAGGCGGCGCTACTGTCATTATTTACCGAGCTTAAATCCAAGCTTTTTTGTTTTCCTTTTTTCCGCAGGCTGTTAAACATAAGCAAAGCGTTAGTGCCGATAAAATTGCAATTATTTTTTTCATAGAAAATTCTCCTTTTTATCCTTTGTAAATTTATGAAACCTTTGTAATATGCTTTCGTTCGCCCGAATACTCTTTTATTCCGTTATCGATTTCCGACTGACTCAAGCTGTTATCCGAATGGAAAACGATAACCCTGTACGACTCCGCAGCGTCAGCCGGAGAATATCCGCTGAAATAACAATAGCAGCACTTGTCAGCAGGACTGAATTCCCATTTTACGGTTTTTCCGTCCCTATTTATTAAAATGGTATTGCCGCTCATTGTGTAAGTACAGTATTCCGGTTCATATTCGCGTAAGCCTTCCTGAGGTCTCATTTTAACCGTACATGTTCCGTCGGCGTAAAAGCGCCACTCATCAGCAAATACATCCTGTAAAGAATAGTCGTAAAAATACCCGTCTGTTATTTTAAGCTGCTCTGAAACGGCTGCCGGCACGGATGAAGGCGCATCGGAGACCGTGTCGGTTTTCGGGGCTTCGGAGCTTGGCTTTTGCACACCTGCTTCGGAGCTCGAATTTTGCGCTCCTACTTCGCTGCTTGCCTCCCGCACCTCGGATTCCTCCGTTGTCTTTTCAGGCCGTATTTCATCAAAGCTGCTTTCGGAAACCGCCGGATTTTCCGTAACGTCTGCCGATTTTGCCCCTTTTTTTCGTGGCAAAAATACTGCAGCGCAAATCACCGCAAAAACAGCAGCTCCCGAAACAGCTATTGTGATGATTTGTTTTTTGCTTAATTCGGTTTTTTCTTTTTTCAGCGCTGCTCCGCAATTTGTGCAAAAATTTTTGTCTTTGCCGTTTTTAAATCCGCATTGCTTGCATTTCATATTATTTTACCTACTTTCTTAAGAGTAAAAGCAATCCTTACAAATGATTTCGCCCATAATTTCAGAGTATTCAAAAACGTATTTTCCGCAATAGTCGCAGACCTTACCGCTACAAAGAAGTATTATCCCTAAAATTCCGAGGGCAATAAAAATTCCTATAACTATCCATTTAAGAGGCGAGTTATTTACTTGGGGTTTAGAAGTTTCAAAGGAGCTTTTATAAACGGGTATTTCTTCTTTGCCGAATGTTATAAACTCCCTTATAAAGGCTATGCATGCTATCAGATAAAAAAGAATTTTAACAACCGAATTGAACGCAAATGAGCCCTGATAGGCTTTTACTATACAGCTTATCGCCATAATCCCGCTTGACAGCGCCATTACGTCACTCTGTCTTCTTGCCAGGCATAAAAAGATTCCGAAAAACGAAATAAGCTTAAGCAAAAATTCCGATTTATAGAATACGGAATAAAATTCGGTATCTTTTAAAATAATTGAAAGCAGAAACATTACGGGATAGACAAGCAGCAATAACGCAGAAGCCTGCAAAAAACCAGCGTAAGGCTTTGTTTTTATGTATTCCAGCATAGCAGTCCTTACACCGACGGCGTTCGGTTTTTCGGGCTCTTCTTTATTTTCCGAATCGGACTCAAATTCGTTTTTTGAAATTATATCGTTTAAATTTTCACCCTCCGATTCTTTGCTCTCCGGCTCTTCCTCCTCCCGATTCAGGATTTTAACGGGTGGAATTTCGCTGAGCGTAGGATCTGTTCTTAAATCAATAGGCATAAGCTCCGTATCTGCGCCGTCTTCAATTTCCGCAGAAGCTTCTTCCTCATATTGACTTCCGCATTCGGGACATATTCCGAAATCCCTGACAAATTCCTTTCCGCAGCTTTTGCATATTACGGTTTCCCGAAGGCTGCTTTTTGCTCCGCAGTTTCCGCAGAATTTTTCATTGGCGGACAGCGGCGCGCCGCAATTTTTACAGTTCATTTTTATTCCCCCGTTCAAATTTTTTTCGGATGTAAAAAAGCTTTACATCCGAAAAATCAGATTTTTACTTTCTTCTGTATCTGTAATAAGTTTTAGTCTCAACCTGACGGTTTTCATTATCGGTTACAGCAGTTTTTGAATATCCGGACCAATTTCCCCATCTATAATAGTAATAGGTATATATTTTACTGCGGTCTTGGTATCTGTAAAGAGTTCTTGTGCCTTCATAATATAAGTAAGAAGCTCTTTTATTACCGCTTGCATATGTTGCATCGCCGCATTCGCCTACGCATTGATGAGGATAGCAATCGAAACTTCCTATTCCTGAATATGTAAGATTACTGCTCTTGCTGAGCGCATTATCATAATAAACTACTTTTCTTTCTTCACTTACAGCCTGTGTATACCCGTGTTTTCGAGCAAATTGATTATACTGATCCTTTGAAATAGGATAATATCCAATACCTCCTTGTGCAAAGGTAAGCTTATAGTGATAATATCCGTATTGCGTTTTTTGTTCTGTTTGTCGGCTGTCACTATTACTCGTATATGAGGTACTCCAATCACTCCAACCGCCGTAATTGCCCCACTCCCAGCTACTGTTATATTGAGTCCAGCCCGAAAGCGATGAATTCCCGGAGGTTGTGGTTTCCTTATCACGGTATCTGTAACGTGTTTCCTGCTGAATATCATACTGCGCCGTGTTTAAATTCGGATTTGTTTCCGACCATGCCGACCAATCGGGACCCTTGCTTAAGGTTATGGTAACCTTTGAACCCTCTGTAAGAGAAGTATTTGCGGCTGGCGACTGGCTTAATACAGAGCCGTACGGTACTGATGAGCTGTAGCCGCCGTATTTAACCTCCACGGTGAAATTCGAAAGCGCGCCCTTTGCCGCCGCCTCGGTTTTACCCGTAACGCTCGGGACTTGATAAATCGGTTTGCCCTTGCTTACGTAAATAACAACCGTGCTGCCCTTTATCTGCGAAGAACCGCCCGCCGGCGATTGGTTTATAACATTTCCGGCAGCTACGGCAGAATCATAATTTTCAAGAATTTTCACTTCAAAGCCGCTTGATTCAAGCGAGCTCTTTGCCTGCGCCTTAGCTTTGCCGATAACATTCGGAACCTTGATTATGGGCTTTCCGCTTGAAACCGTTAAAGTAACCTTATCGCCTTTTTTGACCTTAGTTCCTGCCTTTATGCTCTGCTTAAATACCTTTCCCTCGGCGGTATTATCATTCTTTTCATAGGTTACCGAAACAACAAGACCCTTTGAGTTAAGGGCTTTTTCGGCAGCCTCCTTAGACTGATCTATAACATTAGGCATATCGAACGCCGCAGGACCTGAGGAAACGATAATTTTGATCTGAGTATCCTCGGAAACCTTTTCACCTGCTTTAACGCTTGTATCAATAACCTTGCCTTCCGCTACGTTTTCATCGCTTCTGGTTTCGATTATCGGGTCGGCAAGACCTGCCTCTTTAAGCTTTGATATAGCCGAATCGGTATCGTCCCAAATAATATAGGGGACTGTGGAAATTCCGTTTTCTGCCGCAACAACGCCTTTTCCGCTTGAAACCGTCAATGAAACCGAGCCGTTTAATTCAAGATAGATTCCGCCGTCCGGAGATTGAAAAACAATTTTGCCCGCCTCTACAAATTCGGATTCAACATTTCCGTCGGGGGATGGGAGAAGTCCCGCTTCCCGAATTTTTTGGATTGCCTCATCCTTTTCATCACCCTCGACATCCGGGACCGACACAATACCATCGGGTATTACAACGCTGTCGGAAAACAGAGAATCGAATTTTATAACTCCCGTTGCAAGAAGTGAGCTTAAGACTATGAGCACGGCAAGCAACGCGGGAACGGCGATTTTAAGCCATACGGGCCAATGATACTAATTTATTTTCTTGATTTTACCGTATCTTCTTTTAACAGGCACATCGGAATTAAGCTCGTTTATAAAGGAAACCACATCGGGGGTTCTGTCTTCAATTCTTATATTCATTGCGTTTAAAATTGCATTTTCCCGTGTTTCCGAGATATTCTTTATAATTTTATGAGGTTCTGTTAAAGGGTCGGTTTTCTTTGTTTCGCACATCGCGTTTCTGCCCATGGCCTCGGGCGGTGTTTTACCCGTTATCATTTTATACAAGGTCGCCGCAAGAGCATAAACGTCTGTATGCGGGCCCTGATCCCCTCTGCTGTCGTACTGCTCCTTAGGGGAATACCCGGGCTTTACGATAGTTGTAAGACTTCGGCTGTGAGATGTTGTGGCATATCTCGAAGCCCCAAAATCGATAAGCTTTACTTCTCCGCTTTTTGTTATAAAGATATTATCGGGGGCAATATCCCGGTGGATTATGCCTTCCTTATGTACCGCAATAAGCGAATTCATTACGGGGAGAAGCATACCTACAGCTTCATCCTCGGGAATAGGCACAGAGCGGTATTCGGTTTTATTTTTTATTTTAATTTCTGTTTTTTCGCGTTTTAATCGGTCGCCCAAGGTTTCGCCGTCAAGAAATTCCATAACAATATAAGCCGTATCATTTTCAAGAAAGCTGTCAAATATGCTTACTATCCCGGGCTCGCTGTTGAATTTAGCAAGCCTTTTAGCTTCATCAACAAACTTTTTAAGCCCGTCCTTAAACTGCTCCTCTCTGTCGCCGGAAAAAATCGTCAGGCAGGACTGCCCCGGCATTCTCGTTGAAAACTCGCTCGGCATATATTCCTTTATTGCGACCTTTCGCTCTAACTTTCCGTCCCATGCGATATAGGTAACTCCGAAGCTGCCGTACCCCAAAACCCTGCCGATAATATATCTGTTATGCAAAAGCGAGCCCGGAATTATATGTATTGCTTCCTCAACCGGGGTTCCCTCAATATATCCGCATTTAGGGCAGACCTCAAGCTTTTCGTCGAAAAGCTCCATACATCCCATACATCTCTTATTCATTATTTTCCCCCTGATTTCCGAATACAAATTTCTTATAAATATTATTTATTTCCTTATAATTCTTACCGCTTGTTTTTTCCTTAAAGCAGGTTTCATTAACAGGAATCTGACCCTCGTTCATCTTGCTTATCATCAGCATATTCTGATATTTGTTTCCGAGCATCCAGGAAAGAAGCCTTTCGGCGGCGGCGGTTTGATTTTTATTTCCTTTTCCCATGCTGAATTCTAAAACATAATTGCAGAATATTTCATCGGAATCATAATAAACATAGGATTTCTGATAATTAGTCAGAGTCTCTCTTATTTTATTGAGTTTCATTGTCGATGTAAGCAAAACGGCACTTTGGTTACTCTGATTATCAAAGAAGGTGCTTTCATCTTTATAATTCTTTTCTTTAAAATTCTTAAAGATAAGCGCTTTTTCATCCTCTGAAACAGCTACGGCGTCGGTACCGAAATCCGAAGTATCGGAAAATGCGGCGGCAGAAAAATCTATAGCCGTATTACCCTTAGTTATAACGCATGCCATAGGAATTTCTATACCGAGCGGAATTTTCTTATCTGAGCTTGCATTCTTATTATTTCCGTCAATAAAGAGACAGCTTTTTGCCTGCTCGGATTTATAAACATTTTCCAGATCCCGAGCCTTTAAAAGCACGTCTTCAGACGCTTTATCGCTTTCAAAAATATTCGGCAGGGAATTATTTTTTGCGGCGTTTTCAAGCTCGTTATAATATTCATCCGCCTTTATTCCGTTGGTTTCGATTTTCACATCGGGAAACTTTGAAGTGAAATCTGAAACGATGCTGTCTATCGCCTTTTTTTATTACTGTCCTCGCTTATGCTGTACCAAAAGGAAATATCGGCCTTTTTAAGGTACTCTTCGCTTTTCTTTTTATCATAGGCATTAAAAACCGCTCCCGAAAGCAAGGCAAGGCAAAGGGCTGCCGCAATAATTCCGCCGAGTCTCTTTCTTTTGCGCAGCTTTTTTTCCTTTACAAGCGTTATAACCTTTTTTTCTCCGTTTAAAGCCTTTAAGAAGTCCTTAACTGTTTTAAACCTCATATGCGGTTCGACAGCCATGGCTTTCATAACCGTGTTGCTTAAATTTTCGGGAATATTCGCATCGATCTCATGCGGCGGCAGAACCTTATCCTCAATTTTGCGGTTCGAAGCCTCATCGGGCTTAACGCCCGTAATTGCAGCATATACAGTTGCTCCGAGAGCATAAATATCCGACCACACGCCCACGCCCTTCATACTGTCATACTGCTCCGGCGGAGAATACCCCGGCTTTAAAATTATGTCTATTACTTCATGAGAAGCGTCCGGCAGATAAGCGGCGCCCAGATCCAAAAGCACACTGTGCAGCTCGCCGTCCGAAATAATAAAAATATTATCGGGAGCTACATCTCTGTGAACAATTCCTTTTGAATGAAGAAGTGAAAGCGCATTCCCCGTTTCAGTTGCAATAAAAACCGCAAAATCGACTGGGATCTTTCCGCCGTGCTTTTTCAGATAATGGCTGAGATCCTCGCCGTGAAGAAGCTCCATAACAAAATAAGCGGTGTTATTTTCCTCAAAAAATTCAAAAACATTAGGAATAAATTTACTGTCGGTAAACTTTGCGAGATTTCGCGCCTCATCCAAAAATCTTGCTTTTCTGTATTCATGTTCCGTAACGGTCTCGCTTTTTTTACCGACTATTACATCACTCATACCTGCCGCTCTTGTCATAAGGCGGCTGCAAAAGAATTCCTTAACCGCAACCTCGGTTTCAAGCTTTAAATCCCATGCTTTATAAAGTATTCCGAAACCTCCCGAGCCTATAGCCGTCCCTATAAGATATCTGCCGTTCAGGATAGTACCCGGGCTTAACTGAATAGGTTCGTTCGGCGGAATTTCCTCACTCGCGCCGCAAAATGGGCAATTATGAAGATCCGCGCTGTATTCCTTAAAACACAAAAGACATCTTTTCATGGATTAAGCTCCTATATAATCCGTCCAGGAGAATTTATCCGAGCAAAGCGGCATAAGCATATAGGCGTTCTTGTTTATATCGCCGAAGCTTATTTTATCAAGGCATACTATTTCCTGCGGCATAAGAACAAGCGTATCATTCAAATAAGTAAGAGAGCTGCTCTCCCCGTTCATAATGATAAACCTTCTTGTATTGGGTTCATAAATGAGCTTTGCATGAACATTGCTTGCGGAAACATAATTATCGCCGGAAAGCGATATGGCATAATTTGCAGTTCTGCCTATTGTATTTTGCCCCGCGCTTATAGGATAGGTCTTACCGAGATTGACCCCCTTAATGCACACAAGCCAACCGACAGGAAAATCCACAGACTTGGTTTCGCCTGTCTGCTGCCGTTCTTCTTCCTTTGCAGCTGACGCGGGAGCTCTGAAAACGCCTATTGTTTTGCTGTCGTTTGATTTGACCTTATTTATTTCCGCACTGAGACCGGGCAATTTTTCTTTTTCCTCTTTTACGGAAGCCTGCTCGGGCTCTTCCTCCGCCGTACTTTGTTTTGATTCCTCCGGTTTTATTGTTTCAAACATTCCTACGGACTCCACATCCTCCGAAACAAGCCGAGCTTTAGAGGGCGTATCGACAAATCTGCCGGTCGTCTCTTCATCTACGGTTATTACTTCCTTTTCCTTTTTTCTGAAAAAAGATTTTTTTACGGGTGTTTTTTCGTCAGCGGAAGACGAAAGGCTTTCAAGCTTTTGCTTTGCGCCGCACTGTGGGCATGCTGAAAATTTATCCCCGTCAAAAAAGTGTCCGTTTTCGCATTTGATTACATTCATTTTTATTCCTCCGAATTATTTGATTTTTATTATTGCAAATGTTGTATTATCCATTGATACATCCGTTTTCTCCGACTGCCTTTTAGCCTTGTAGATAAGGGCGTCAGCAGCGTCGCGGGAATTTTTGAAATTCATTAGAATTTCTTTAATAAGCTCGTCGTTCAGCAATTTATAAAGTCCGTCAGTGGTGAGAAAAACGGTGTCGTTTTTCTCAAGAGGAAGCATGTGATCGTTTGTATCAATAAACATAAGCTCGCCCATTCCGAAAAATGATACCAGCATATTTCCGTCGGCTATTTTACTGTCATATTCCTGTTTTTCAATTTCTCCGGCCTGAAGCTGAAAATTCAGCAGCGTTTTCAAATTGTGGTCAGTCGTTACCTGTATAAAGTCGCTGTTTCTTGCCAGATAAATTCTGCTGTCCCCTACCGATATCCATTGCAGCAGGCGCTTATAAAGAAAAACCGAAACTGCGGTCGTTCCCGCCATAAGCCTGTTTCCCGATTCATCACACAGGGCACTTATTTTTCTATCCGCTTCAGTTGCCGCGTCAATATAACGTTTTCTTATGCTTTGCCCGTTTTCCGACTTTTCACAAGCCGAAATCAGGGTTTCCGCTCCTATTTTTCCCGCAAGCTTTCCGCCCCTGTGGCCGCCCATTCCGTCACAAAGCGCAACAGCGCCGCAATTATCGGAAATAAAATAGCCGGATGTGTCCTGCTGCTCCTCGCGGTCGCCCAAGTAAGAATGAATAACAAAATCAAAATACTCGTTTTTGCCTGAAAATGTATAGTTATTCTGGAATGAAATCATTTTTTGATCCCCCTATACATTAAAAACGGCAATAGCAGAAAAATTATCGGCGTTTCTGTTTTTTCCGTTTCTTTTAACCTCGTCGGTCATCATTTCAAGCCATTCATCCACCGAGCCCGAGGTCTTTAAAAAATCGCACATTTTTTTCTCATCTATAAGCTCCCAAAAGCCGTCCGAACAGAGAAGAAAAGCCGAATGTTTCTTCAAAGGCAAGGGTTTTGAAAGCTCATAGCTTTCATTTTCCCACTCTATACCCATAACTCTGAGCACTATGTTCCTGTCGCGGTGAAATCTTATTTCGGATTCCTTGATATCATGCGCAAGCGCGAGCATCTGCGGAACGCTGTGGTCAAGAGTCCGCATTTTAATTTTATTTTTAGAAAAGCAATACAGTCTTGAATCACCTATATGACCTATAAAAAGCTCATTGCCGTCCGTTACCATTGAAACAGCCGTTGTTTTCATTTTGTTTTGGGCGTTAAGCCGTTTTTGTTCGGAACGCAAAATTTCCTGCCCCGCACAAAAAGCGCAGTCCAAAAAGTCTTTTATGTTTTCGGTTTTATAAAACACGTCACTGAAAACCTCGCTTACAAGCTTTGAAGCCTTATCGCCCATTCCGTGTCCGCCGAGTCCGTCACATAAGACGCAGCCGAAATTTTCTCCCGATTTAAAAACACTCAGCGAGTCCTCATTTATTTCCCTCGCGCCCTTATTTGTAACTGTTGCAAACTGAAGCATTATTCCTACTACCTTTTATCCTTATCTATAAATTTAAGACTTATAACAGCAATCACCGCGTAAAGCAGCGTGAACGATATCAGAATCACCCACATTTTTCCGAGATTCCCGGCTGTATGCTTATATTCGTCCACTGTTTTCTCAAGAGGTATCAATGCGGGAAGAGAATTGATATCAGTGGTTATACAAATAGCATTCAGCCCCCATTTTGCAACGGTAAGCTTTGCGATTTTTTCCGTAAAGCCCTTAAGCTCAAATATCATGCCCGACATTACAAGCTGAACTATAAGCACAAACGGCATTACGGTCATTGCCGTATTCGGAGTTTTAACTATACTTGAAACCATTAGTCCCAAGCTGTCAGAACTGAAAATAATCAGGAAAAAGGTTATCAAAAGCTCAACTGCCGTAGGCAAGATTACCCCTTTGTCAGGAAGATTTTTACGGTTTGCAAAGCATATTACAGCGGTTACGATTACCGCCTCCGCAATACAAAGCACCATTTCAAAAATCAGATGTGAAGTTATGTAGGATGAAATATGCATTCCCGATCTGTGCTCGCGCTTTATTATTGCCCGCTCCTTGCAGATTGACTGAATAGAATTGAATATTCCTATCCAAATACATGCGCACACAAGCGCAAACGCTCCGTTTTGTGTGGCTCTGTATTCCGCAAACATATCAGAGCTTGTAACAGAGCAAATTATAAGCGTTATTATTGCCGCGCTTATAAAGACCTTCCAGCCTCTGTCATTAAAAAACACATTAAAGCAGGTTCTCGTATATATTTTTACCTGATTAAATCTCGTTTTCATATTTATTCTCCTCGCTGTACTTTTTAATGTAATAATCCGACATTGAATCTGTATTTATTCTTTTAACAACACCCTCTAACAATTCCGTATCATAATAATCAAGGGCTTCTTTAACCGAGCCGTAAAAAGCAAGGTGACCTCGGTTTGTTCTTTTGCTTTTTGCAAGAACGATCACTTTATCAAACAGATTTGAAGCACGGTCGGGAATATGGGAAATAACCATTACAATTTTACCCTCGTCCGCTATTCTTCTTAAATTCTGCATAAGCTTTCCGGCCTCAGGACCGTCAAGTCCCGAATCCGGCTCATCAAGGAAAAAAAGGCTCGGATTGGCAATGTATTCGACCGCAACGCTTATTCTTTTTTTCTGGCCGCCCGCAAGCTTTGAAATTAAGTGATCCTTAACTTCCCAAAGGCTGAAAACCTTTAAAACCTCTTCCACTCTCTTTTTCTTATCTGACTTTTTCATATAAACAGGAAGTTTCATTTCAGCCGCGCTTTCAAGCGTATTAAAAACGGTGTCGCTCCCTCTTACAAGGTCCTGTTGCGGAACATAGCCTATTTTTTCCTTTACGGCATCATAATCGGCGTAGATATCGGTATTGCCGAGCATTATTTTACCGTTTGCTTTTTCATAACCCATTACGGCGTTCATAAATGTTGTCTTTCCCGCTCCTGAGCCGCCGAGTATCAGAACCATATTTCCGGGATCTATATCAAGCCTTATATTTTTAAGCAAAACAAGCTTCTTTGAATGCTGCATAACGCTCCGCTCTTTAATATCTATTTGAAGGGATAAATGCTCGGAATTTTCTTTTTTTATCTCTGTTACGGGCTTTTGATAAGCAATATATCTTTCATAGTAAAAAAAGCAAAGGTTCTTGATTTTTATACAGTCGCCGAGCTTAAGATATTTCGGTTTTTCAATTTTTGCTCCGTTTAGAAAAATGTCTTCAAAGCCTTCAACCGCAGCAACAGCCGGACCGTTTTTAGCCATAAAAAATCTTGCCTCGCGGTTTTCGCGATTGTTTCCGATAAAAACCTCGGAAAAGTCACCGTTAACCGTAAATCTTTCTGTTTTAAAGCTTTCGGGATAATCGGTGGTGTAAACAGCCGTAACAGCCCCTATAGCCTTGCCGTCTTGCCAATTAAAAATTTGCAGGACGTCGCCGTCTTTAAGATATGTTCTTTTCTCTTCCTTCAGCTTTACTCCGTTCAGGTATGTAACATTTGAGCTTTTAAAATCGGTATAACAAAATTCTCCGTCGGCAAATTCTATCATTCCGTGTTTTCTTGACACGAAATCCTCTTTTAAATTTATATCCGCACGGAAGTCGTTTGTGTTTCTTCCTACAATCATGAATTTTTTAAGTCTAATTTTTTCTATATTTCCTCCGGAAAAAATTATCAAGGAAGGTTCTTTGGCAGCATCTCCGAAAATTATCGTATCACTCATATTTTTCTCCTCTTTTGATCTGTCGATACAACATAATCTGCATTATGTTGTAAATATGGTTTTAAAAATGTTCAAACATTAACTTAACCGCATAAAAAAAGTATAAAAAACCAAGCCTTCTCGAAATCACCAAAAACGATGGGTAGAAAAGGCTTTTTCGTCATGCTTAAATTTTGACAATCTTGAGCTTTTCATACTTTTTTCAGTTAAAGTACTTTACAAATTACGGTTATTTTGCTATAATCCAGTATGTAAAATCATGTTTGTTGTATCTGCAAATAGAATTTCATACAACATAATGCAGATTATGTTGCCGCCGCCGATTTAGGTGGCTTTTTTCATATAATCAGCCGCATATTTTCCATACGCTGACGATGTTCCGTGCCGGTGGAGATGATATAAATTCTTGTGGTGTTAATGCTTGAATGACCGAGAATATCTGCAAGCTTGGCAATGTCCTTTTCAATTCCGTAAAACACACGGGCGAACAGGTGGCGCAGGTTATGCGGAAACACCTTTTGCGGGTTGACACTTGCTTCTTCACACAAGGCTTTCATTTCCCGCCAGATGTTGGTGCGGCTTATCGGCTTGCCCGTCCTCGTCACAAAAATCATACCACTTTTTATTCCTTGCTCTGCTGCGTAGCGGAGCAATTTTTGTTTTAGCTCCTTTACAATAAATACCGGCCGTGTTTTTGCTTTGCAGCTTACAACCGCCTCGCCGTTCTTTACCGCCTCAATCGTTATATATTGCAGTTCGCTGACCCTTATCCCTGTACCGCATATGGTCTGTAAAATAAGGTTAAGTCTTTCATTGTGCTTGCGTTCGGCAGTTTTGCAAAGCCGAGCATATTCTGCTTTTGTCAGTTCCTTTTCTTCGGGACAGAATACTTGCTGTTGCAGTTTTAAGGATTTTACCCTTAAATCGTGCCAACCTAAAAATGCAAATAAACTGTTGATACTTGCAAGCATTGAATTAACGCTCCGTACGGCATAATTTTCCTGCAAGTGTTTTTTGTATGCAATCACGGTTTCTTTTGTGATTGTGCCGTTCTCTGCATACTCCGAAAATGCTTTAACATCACGGATATACTTCTCAACTGTTGCCGCACTCCTTTCCTCTAAGATTAGATGTTCCTTAAATTCGACAATCGCTTTTGCCGTAATAGATCGTCTTTTCATTCCTTTGATACCTCCAAGTATTTTTTAATATTTTACCCTAAATTCAAGAAAACAAAATCATTATCCAAAAAAGGTTGTGGCATGTTCACTTGGAAAGAACAATATTGTAAGTTATTTTTTAAAATTTATGCTTGACATTGCTGGTAAGCGGCGTTAGAATGTAATTAGTAAAATTTACACGGTTTCTTGCTTGCGGTGGGTTAGTACCGCAAATAAAAAGACCGTGAACCACACTTTTTGCTCACCGCTTTCGACCTACCCGACGCCTTTAGGACGGACAAAGTGCGAACTTCGGGAGTTATAGGCTAAGGGTGCAAGGTTTGATGTGAAATAATGCGGCATGTCCGCAATGATTTTGGTTTGAGTAATGAGTCCGTTTATGTTTTTTAGTGCCTAGTAATGGAGAGTAGCCGAGACAGGCCCAGGCGAAATCCATCGTTCCGCACAACCCGCAGAACAAGGAAAACCCCGCCTGTCTTGCTGTCGGACATGCTTTAGCGTGATCGGGACTGACGGCAATATCAAATGACCATTTACAACCCGTGTATAGGGGCAGTCTGCCCTGACGGTTAAAACTCATACGTGAGTCCATAAGAGAAAAAGGTGGAAGAGTACAGCATTATTGTTGTACTCTTTTCACTACCAAAAGAAAACTTGTTGTTTTTGCTCCCGGAGGCGGAAAGTCAACCTATAAACTTTTCGCCCTTTTTAAGAAGGAGGTGGTGCCATGGTTAATACACTGTATTTCTGTATCCATAGCATTTGGGCATATTTTAAACTTGTCTCCGCCTCCGAGTGCAGAATAATCGGTTAACCGAAAATCGGGGTTGTCTTATTGACAATTAACCCGCAAAACAACAACTACAACAAAGAAGTAAACAGTTTTTCAGACTCCGTTAAAAAGTATCTGAAGATCAAAAAAATGACACAAGCTGATTTAATCAGAAAGAGTATGTTAACAAGAACTACCGTAAGCCGTATATGCCGTAACAGCAACGATAAAGGCAGTACATATCAGCCTACAGATCGCATTGTTATGAGCGTTTGTGTGGCTTTAGGGTTAGATTCAAAAGAAACAAAAGAATTGTTCAGTCTCGCATTCCCCTATTTGAAATGCTGGGATAAAATAATAGCCGAGAAAATGAACATCGATCAAGCAAACAGCTTCCTTTATGACGAGGGATTGCCTCTGTTGGGAAGCCCCATAGACGAGTAAAATTTGTATGCCGTCCTGCTTTTTGCAGGGCGGTCTTTTTTTGTTTCGCCGGGGAAGCAAAACGCACCTGTTAAATCTGATACAATGCAATCAGGTTAAGGGTGCGCGCCAAACCTGAATAAAATTAAAAAAGGAGAAACAAAAAATGTTAAACATTCGTGATTTGAAAATTGATCCTGCGTCTCTCGGCGCAAAAAAGCTGTTGGTGGATATTGTCCCGACATATGAGTATAAGGACGGACACCGCACGGAAACCGTTACCGGATACCGATATATTGTCGCTTTACCGGATTTAAGCCTTGAAAAGCTCGGCGTGAAAATTGACGGGAAACAGCTTATGGAAAAGCCGGACGGTTATGCGGAGGTTGAATTCAGCGGACTTGAAGTGTCGGCATACGAAAGCCAGGGAAAAACACAAATCAGCGCAAAGGCTACAGGTATTTCATTGGTTAATAAAAAGCCATAATGCTGTGCGGCGCTGTAATGCCGACAGGGGAACAGAATATTTTTGCCTTAGTAAAAATATTCCCCGGCGGCAGCGCAGCGCCGCACTTCCATAAGGGCAAGTATTACCCTTATGGAAGCATAAGTAGCAGTAGCAATGAAAGGAGGAATTTCATATGGCTTCTAATCCGCAATCACGCAAATGGACGCTTACAATCAATAATCCGCAGGACTGCGGGCTTGACCGTGACGGTATTCGCAAAATTTTAAATCTGTTTTGTCCGGATTATTACTGTTTGGCGGACGAAACGGCAACAACAGGAACATTTCATACCCATATTTTCATTTATTCTAAATCCCCTATTCGCTTTTCAACTGTTAAAAACCGTTTTCCAACCGCACACATAGAAAAGGCATTCGGCAGCGCAAAGGAAAACCGCGACTATATACGCAAAGAGGGCAAATGGGCGGACGATAAAAAGAGTGAAACCTCACACAAGGGCAGCTTTTACGAATTTGGGAATATACCGAATGAATGTGAGGAGCGCGACCCGAAAATGTATAAGCTGCTTTGCAATGTAAAGGACGGCTTATCAACGACAGAAATAATAGACGAAACACCCTCTTTTGCCTTTAAGCTAAAGGATATAGATATTTTGCGCGAGGCATATCTTTCGGAGCGCTACCGTTCCGAAAACAGAGAGCTTACCGTTACATATCTGTTCGGAGCGTCGGGCACGGGAAAAACAAGCGGCATATATAAAAAGCACCCCGCAAGCGAAATATGCAGAATTACCGATTACAACGGGAAAAACGGTGTACGGTTTGATTCGTACCACGGTCAGGATATATTGGTTTTTGAAGAATTTAATTCTCAAATACCGATAGAAACAATGCTTAATTATCTTGACATATATCCGCTTACACTACCGGCACGGTATTCCGACCGCACCGCGTGTTATACAAAGGTGTATATAACCTCTAACCTGCCCTTAAACGAGCAGTATATTGATGTCAAGCACAATCACCCCGAAACATGGAAAGCATTTATACGCCGTATTCACCGCGTTTTCTTTTATAAAGCCGGCGGGCAGACAGAAGAAATTTATTTCAGGTGAGGAGGGTTTCTATGACCGATAATGATAAGGAACGACTGAAAAAGCAGACGCAAAAGCGGTATTTATTGCTTCGTATTAAAAACGGATATGATTTTGTAAGAGAAAATAAATCGGGGAGATATATTATTTTGGCGGTTTATGCCGCTGTTATAATATTTTGGCTTTTCTGCAAAAGTTACTTTGATATTGAAAAAACAGACCTTATCTCCCCTGCATTTATCGCCTTGCTAAAGCTTTTCTTTCCCCTAATGATTATTGCCGTCGCACCTGCCGTGCTTATACTGCTCGGAACTCCTGCCGGCAGCGAAACCGTTTCAAACGGGTTAAAACGAATCGGGTTTACAAACAGCGCCGGAGAAATACCTATGCTTATTTCAAAGGAAACGGACGAAAAAGACAATTCGGTAACCGTATATCGGTTTTACGGCGTAGGTATACCGCTTAAAGAATGGGAAGACAAGCGGCAAAAAATAGAGGCGGCGCTCAATTTGAATATAGTAAATCTGAAAGAGGGCAGCGATAAACAGGAAATTATGCTTTATGCGGTTCAGGCGAATAATTCCCTTTTAAAGCGTATTGTGTGGAACGGCAATTATCTTGCAGGCAGTAATTCCGTGCTCGTGCTCGGTAAAAGCCTTTTGGGTACGGTCACGGTGGATCTGAAAAAAATACCTCACATTTTACTCGGCGGCTCGACAGGCAGCGGTAAAAGCGTTCTGTTAAAGCTATTGCTTATGCAGGCATTAAAGAAAAATATGTCGGTCAGCATAGCGGATTTTAAGGGCGGAGTGGATTTTCCCTCAATTTGGCAGGACAACTGCAAAATGTGTTTTGATGAAAATGAGCTTATAACGCTGCTGACCGGGCTTGCGGATGAATTGCAGCAGCGAAAAGTCTTACTTCGTGAAAATAATTGCCGAAACATAGACGAATACTGCCGAGAAACAGGAAAAGAACTGAAACGCTGTATATTTGCCTGTGATGAAATTGCCGAGGTACTCGATAAAACCGGACTTACAAAAGAACAGAAAGAGCGGGTAAGCTTAATAGAAAGTAAGCTGTCCGTAATAGCCAGACAGGGGCGGGCTTTCGGTATGCATCTGATACTTGCAACGCAAAGACCTGACGCCGCCGTTCTTTCGGGGCAGATACGAAACAATATTGATTGCCGCATTTGCGGCAGAGCCGATAACATACTGTCGCAGATTATACTCGACAGTACCGCCGCGGCAGAACAAATACCCAAAGATACCGCAGGCAGATTTATCTTATACGACGGTACGGTTTTCCAGGCATATTATTTTGAAGATTGACGGAAAGGAGTGTGTTTGAATGCAACAAAACAATGTAGGCATACCGCTTAATTTAAAGCTTACAATGACCGTAAAGGAAGCCGCAGAATACAGCAATATAGGTATTAACCGCATTGACCGTATGCTGCGGAGTCCGAATTGTCCGTTCGTGTTATATGTAGGAACAAAAAAGCTTGTTAAACGCAAGGAATTTGAGCAATTCATCAGCAATAAATTAACAATTTAATACGGTCATATTAATTTTATATGTTTTATATTGAAAAAACAGGGCTGATGCATTATAATATAATAGTTGCATTGGCTCTTTTTCTGATTGTGAAAAGGAGTTGATATAATGGGTAAAACCCTTAAAGGAAAAGAAATAGGAAAAGGTATTTGCCAAAGAAAGGACGGATTATATACCGCAAGATTTGTTGACAGAACAGGTAAAAGACACGAAAAATGTTTTTCGCTTCTTCCGGAAGCTCGCAACTGGTTAGAGGATTCAAAATATGCAGATAAGCACGGCAATATTTTTGCCCCGTCAAGTATGACAGTTGATGAATGGTTTGAATATTGGATAAATAATATTGTGGGTGATTTAGCCCCAAACACCGTAAGAAATTACCGCGAACGGTATAAATTCAATATACAGCCCGTTATCGGCAAAATGCTTTTAGCCGATGTTAAGCCTATGCACTGCAAATTGGTATTAAACAAAATGGACAGCGATTACGCAGGCTCGACAATAAGGCAAACCTATATTTGTATGGGAACTATGCTTAAATCCGCATTGATGAACGATATAATTGAAAAGCACCCTATGAACGGCGTAAGGTACACCAAGCCTGTGCGTGAAGTAAACGATATTAAATATCTTACAATAAGCGAACAGCGGCAATTTTTAGAAGCTGCAAAACGCTCTCACAATTATGCGCAATATTCGCTTATTCTCGAAACGGGACTTCGCACGGGCGAATTGATTGGCCTGACATGGGACGCTATCGATTGGAAAAAGCGGACTTTAACCGTTAATAATACTTTAGAATACAGGCACGAGCAAGGCTGTTGGAGAGCAGGACCGCCGAAAACACCGCAAAGCTACCGCACTATTCCGTTAACCGATAAAGCTTACGAAATTCTAAAGGATATTTACAAGACCGCAAAAACTCGCAAAACCTCCGAAACGCTTTCGCAGACATTGGAGTTTATTGACAGGCATACTGGGGCGAAATCTTTTCTTGAAATGAAAGACCTTGTATTTATAAATTGGAGAACGGGCGAACCTACAAAAAACAGCTCATATGACACACATCTGTACAAATTGTGCGACGAGGCAGGCATTAAACGCTTTTGTATGCACGCTTTACGCCATACATACGCAACACGAGCGATAGAAAGCGGTATGCAGCCGAAGGTTTTACAAAGGCTTTTGGGACATTCAAGTCTCCAAATGACTATGGACAGATATGTGCATGTGACCGAGGATTCTTTTGTAAACGCCGTTCATCAATTTGAAAGCTATTCATTTCTGCAAAATGGTGTAGAAATGGTGTAGTTGGGCAAATAAAAACGCCCCAAACACTAATAAAATAAGGAGATATGGGAATAAATGAAATTAGGAATGGTAGGGCTGCCGAATGTAGGCAAATCGACCCTTTTCAACGCAATAACAAACGCGGGGGCGCAATCGGCGAATTACCCCTTTTGCACAATAGAGCCGAATGTGGGAATGGTAAGCGTGCCGGACGAGCGGCTTGAAAAACTGGCGGAGATATACAACCCGGACAAGTTTACCCCTGCGGTTATTGAATTTGTGGATATTGCGGGGCTTGTAAAGGGCGCTTCAAAGGGCGAGGGGCTTGGCAATAAGTTCCTTTCCAACATACGCGAGGTGGACGCGATTGTTCATGTTGTGCGCTGCTTTGAAAGCGACGATATTATTCACGTTGAAGGCTCGGTTGACCCCGCGCGAGATATTGAAACTATAAACTTAGAGCTTATTTTTTCGGATATTGAAATGGCGCAGCGCCGCCTTGATAAAACCGCAAAGGCGCTTAAAGGCGATAAATCACTGCAAGGCGAGGTTGATTTCTTAAAAAGGCTTATAGCCCACCTTGAAAACGGACTTCCCGCCCGCTCGGTTGAAATTAACGACGAAACCGAGCAAAACGTGCTTGATACCACGGCGCTGCTTTCGGCAAAGCCCGTAATTTACGCCTGCAATATGAGCGAGGAGGACTTTACCTCAGGCATAGAGTCAAACAAAAACTACAACGCGGTAAAGGAAATTGCCGAGCGCGAAAAGGCGGAAATTCTGCCGATATGCGCCGCCCTTGAGGCTGAAATTTCGGGGCTTTCGGATGAAGAAAAGGTTATGTTCCTTGAAGAATTGGGGCTTGAGCGCTCGGGGCTTGACCGTATGATTCAAAAGTGCTACCACCTTTTGGGGCTTATTTCTTACCTTACCGCAGGCAAGCCAGAGGTGCGCGCCTGGACTATTAAGCAGGGCACAAAGGCGCCGCAGGCGGCTGGCAAAATACACTCTGACTTTGAGCGCGGCTTTATTCGCGCAGAGGTTATAAACTTTGACGAATTTATAAACGAATGTGGCGGCAGCATGACGGTTGCAAAGGAAAAGGGACTTGTAAGGAGCGAGGGCAAGGAATATGTTATGAAGGACGGAGACATTGTTCTCTTCCGTTTTAATGTTTGATTTTCGGAGTTGATATTTTATGGGTGGTTTTTATTACTACGGTATAGACTCGCTTTACATTTATCTTGTAGTTCCGGCAATTATAATAATGCTCTGGTCGCAGATAAGGGTAAAAACGGTTTTTTCAAAGTACAGCACACATCATTCGCCGCTTACCGGAGCGGACGCCGCGCGGCGGGTGCTTGAAGCAAACGGTGTATATAATGTTAAAATAGAGCGCGTTTCGGGCAATCTTACCGACCACTACGACCCGAGGACTAACGTTATACGCCTTTCCGATTCGGTTTACGGCGCAAACAACCTTTCCGCCGTGGGCGTTGCCGCGCACGAGGCGGGGCATGCCGTTCAGTACTCAAAGGGCTATGTGCCCATAAAGGTGCGCTCGGTAATACTGCCGGTATGTAATTTGGGCTCGCAGCTTTCAATGCCGCTGCTTATAATCGGGCTTATCTTCGATTTTTATTTTCTTGTGAAGCTGGGCGTTATTTTCTTCTGCGTGGCGCTGCTTTTTCAGCTTTTAACGCTGCCTATTGAGTTCAACGCGTCTCACAGAGCGCTTGTGACGCTGGACAATTCGGGGCTTATAAAGGAAGACGAGAAAAAAGCGGTTCGCAGGGTGCTTTCCGCCGCGGCTATGACCTATGTTGCGGCGCTGCTTGTATCGCTCACACAGCTTATACGTCTTTTGGCAATTACCAAGAGAAACAGGCGGTAATTTTTACTGCACGGCTTTGGCTGAATAGCCGAAAGAATTATCACCCATAATAACTACGGGTGATAAAATGAAACAGCGAAAAATAAGATTTATGCTTTTTTCAATAGGCGCCGTGGGCTACGGGCTTATTGAGGTTATGTGGCGCGGCTACACGCACTGGTCAATGCTGGGGGCGGGCGGTATTTGCTTTGTGTTCTTCGGCACAATAAGCGAAAAGCTCAAAAAAGCGGGACTTTTAATAAAAGGACTTGTAGGCAGCACCTTTGTTACGGGTATTGAGTTCATTTTCGGCGTTGTATTTAATATAATTTTAAAGAAGAACGTTTGGGATTACAGCAAAATGCCAATGAACATAGGCGGGCAGATCTGCATGCCCTATTCCTGCCTTTGGGTGCTTTTAAGTCTTGTGTGTATTCCGTTTGCGGGCAAGGTAAAAAAACAGTTGGGCAATAATATTATTAAAAAATAAGGCGGAAATAAAAGTGGAATTTCTTCACAGAACCTGGGCGGAAATTGATGTTGACGCCCTTGTACATAACTTCGGTATTATTAAAAAAGAGGCGGCGGGCGCTAAAATAATGGCGGTTGTAAAGGCTGACGCCTACGGTCACTCCGCGCGCAACGTAGCTCCCCTGCTTGAGGCGGAGGGGGCAAACGCTTTTGCCGTTTCAAATATAGAGGAGGCTGTAACGCTGCGCGGCTGCGGTATAACCAAGCCTATTCTTATTTTGGGGTATACGCCTGTTAGTATGGCTTCACAGCTTTATATTAACGATATAACCCAAAGCGTTTACTCCCCCGAATACGCCGCCGCACTCTCAAAAAAAGCCACGGCGGATAAGGTGAGAATTAAAATACACATAAAGCTTGATACGGGCATGAGCCGCATTGGGTTTGACTGCCGTGATAATTCTCTTTCGGGGATTGATGACGCAATTGCCGCTGCGCGGCTGCCGGGCTTTGATTTCGGCGGGATTTTTACGCATTTTGCCGTTTCCGACCGCACCCCGCAAGAGGAGGACGGCTTTACCGCCGCGCAGTATTCGCGCTTTATTGCGGCAAAGGAGCGCTTTATAAAGGCGGGGCTTACCCCAAAAATTTGCCACTGCTGCAATTCGGCGGCTTTCTGCCTTGATACCGATAAGCACCTTGATATGTGCCGCCCGGGCATAATTCTTTACGGACTTACCCCGTCGTCGGGCTTAAAGCTAAAAGAAGATTTTATACCCGCAATGACGGTGAAATCGGTTGTTTCAATGGTTAAAACCGTTAAAAAGGGCGATACCGTAAGCTACGGCAGAACCTTTACCGCCGAAAGGGAAATGAAAACCGCAACAGTAACCGCAGGCTATGCCGACGGCTACCCGCGGCTGCTTTCAAACAAAGGCTATGTTCTAATAAAGGGCAAAAAAGCCCCAATAATCGGCAGGATATGTATGGATCAGATGTCGGTTGACGTGACGGATATTGAAGACGTAAAGCAGGGCGACGAGGTAATTTTATTCGGCAGGGAATTACCCGTTGAAGAGCTGGCGGATATGTGCGGCACCATAAATTATGAAATAATCTGCGGCATATCCCCGCGCGTTCCGCGAATAATAATTAAAAACAGTGCGATATGAAAAAGTATATTTTAACGCTTGATGAAGGAACAACCAGCGCCCGTGCCGTGCTTTTTGATAAGGGCGGAAATGCCGTGTCGGCTGCGCAAAGGGAATTTAAACAAATATACCCGCAGCCCGGCTTTGTAGAGCACGACCCCGTGGAAATATTCTCGGTTCAGTACGCCGCCGTTACCGAGGCTATAACGGCAATAGGCGCCTCTGCCGAGGAAATTGCCGCCGTGGGGGTTACAAATCAGCGCGAGACCACGATTATATGGGATAAAAATACAGGCGAGCCAATCTATAACGCGATAGTGTGGCAGTGCCGCCGCACATCCGAAATGTGCGATAAATTACGCGCTGACGGCTTGGAGGAATATATACGCAAAACAACGGGGCTGCGCATTGACGCATATTTCAGCGCCACCAAAATTAAATGGATACTTGATAACGTGCCCGGCGCGCGCGACAGAGCCGAAAACGGCGAGCTGCTTTTCGGCACGGTTGATACATGGCTTATATGGAAACTCTCGGGCGGCAAAATTCACGTTACCGACCGCACAAACGCCGCAAGAACAATGCTTTACGATATACACGCGCTCAAGTGGGATAAAAAACTGCTTGAAATACTGCAAATCCCAAAGTGTATGCTGCCTGAGGTGCGCCCAAGCAGCGAAATTTACGGCAACGTAAATATTCTGGGCGCGGAAATACCCGTTTCGGGCATTGCGGGCGACCAGCAGGCAGCGCTTTTCGGGCAGAAATGCTTTTGCGAAGGCGATATTAAAAACACCTACGGCACGGGCTGCTTTTTGCTTATGAACACGGGCGCCGCCGCGTTTGAAAGCAAAAACGGGCTTATAACCACCATTGCCGCCGACGCGGGCGATAATATATGCTACGCGCTTGAGGGCAGCGTGTTTGTGGGCGGTGCGGTCATTCAGTGGCTGCGCGACGAATTAGGGCTTATAGCATCAGCTGCCGAAAGCGAAAAAGCGGCGCTTTCCGTTCCCGATTCGTCGGGAGTTTACATTGTTCCCGCCTTTGCGGGGCTTGGCGCGCCCTACTGGGATATGTACGCCCGCGGCACAATTTGCGGGCTTACGCGCGGCAGCGGCAAAAACCACATAATAAGGGCTTGCCTTGAAGCCATAGCCTACCAGACTAACGACCTTATAACCGCGCTTAAAGCGGACACGGGGCTGCCTATCAATCACATAAGAGCGGACGGCGGAGCTGCCGCAAATAACTTTTTAATGCAGTTTCAGGCGGATATTTCGGATGTAGGGGTTATAAGACCCGCGCAGACCGAGGCTACCGCCGCGGGAGCGGCTTATCTTGCGGGGCTTGCCGTGAGCTTTTGGAAGAATAAAAACGAGATACTTCGCCTGCCCGATAAGCAAACCGAGTTTAAACCCGCAATTACGGCAAAACGCCGCGAAGCGCTGACGGACGGCTGGAAACGCGCCGTGCGCAGCACCAAAGCCTTTTAAGGAGGAAGATTTATGCATTACGAGCTTAAAGCAATAGAGGTGCCCGGCACCGATAATATTCACACGCTTAAAGGCAGAATTTATATACCCGAGGGCGAAATAAAGGGCATTTTCCACATTGTTCACGGTATGTGTGAATATATAGCGCGCTACGACCATATTTTCGCATTTTTGGCTGAAAAGGGCTATGTTTGCTGCGGCTATGATAATTTAGGTCACGGCGAAACGGCAAAAAATAAAGATGAATTAGGCTTTATAGCCCACCGCAACGGCTGGAAATACCTTGTGAACGACGTTAAAGCCTTTGAGGACGCGGTGAGAAAAATGTTCCCCGATAAACCGCTTTACCTTATGGGGCACTCCATGGGCTCGTTTATTTCCCGTATAGCCGCCGAAAATTACGGCGACGGAATTGAAAAATTCATAATTTGCGGAACGGGCGGACCCAACGCCGCAGCACCGTTCGGGCTGCTGCTGACCGACATAATGCAGCTGTTTTGCGGGGAAAAGCACCGCTCTAAGCTTATAAACAATATCGCCTTCGGCGCATATAACAAGCGCTTTGAGGGGGAAAGCGAGTACGATTGGGTCACCTCCGACCGCGAGGTTACCGCAAAATATGCGGCAGACGAATACTGCACCTTTAAGTTTACCGTGTCCGCCATGCACGACCTTGTAAAGCTGAATCAGCTCAGCAATCGCGGCGCCTGGTTTAAAAATATGCGCAAAAATCTCCCTGTACTCTTAATTTCGGGCACGCACGACCCCGTTGGAAATTACGGCAAGGGCGTTAAAACGGTTTATAAAAAGCTTAAAGCCGCAGGTATGAAAGATGTTAGTATAAAGCTTTATGAAAACTGCCGCCACGAAATACACAACGATATTTGCAGGCAGGACGGTATGAACGATATTTTGGAGTTTATAGAAAAATAAACCGAGGTATAATTTATGAAAAAGCGAATTTTCCCTATTTGCCTTTCATTTTTAATTTCAGCCGCGTTTTTGGCTGTGGGTATTTACTTTACCTACTGCTTTGTAAAGCATCCCGCACGGAATTTTGCAATTTTAGCAATACCGCCCGCTGTTATATCCGCAGGCATTTATGCCGCTCTCGGCGCGCTTTTGTGTGCGAATAAGCTTAACCGAACAAGAGCCATATACATATTCGCAATCGCTCTTGTTGCAGCATTAGGTCCGCCTATTTTTCTTGCCCTGTTAATGTTCCCGTACTTTTTCTCTGAGCTTGGGTTGGAATTAGCCTTACAGTTATTTGTGCCCGTTATTCCCTGTGTGCTCCCGCTCGTTATGATATTCAAGTCAAACGATTAACCTTAATTCAAATTTCTTTACCGCCGATTATCGCTTTTGGTACTTTTTGGGCGTTATTCCGAAACGCCTTTTAAAAAGTGAAATAAAATGCGAATAATCGGCGGTAAAAATTTTTCGTATAGCTCATTAACCGAGCAGCCGCCGCCAGATTTTCGGGCGACATAGGCTTTTTATCCACCGTGTTTGTAAGCGGGGTTATATAAAAGCCTACATTTGAAAAAAAGTTCTTGACAAATGGAAATTATCTGTTATAATAAAAACAGTAATCATTACTGATTTAGGTGATATGATGAAAAACTTTTCACGGCAGCGTGAGGAAATAATCAAGGTTCTCCGCTCAACTGACACACATCCCACCGCCGCTTGGGTATATTCGCGTGTAAAAGAGGTTATACCAAATATAAGTCTCGGCACTGTATACCGTAATCTTGCAGCTTTAAGCGAAACCGGCGAAATACTTTCGCTTTCGGTGGGTGACGGGTTTGAACATTTTGACGGTAATCCCGCCCCGCATGCGCATTTGCACTGCCGCCTTTGCGGCAAAATTGCCGATGCCCCCATGCACGGCGACCCGCTGGCAGATGTCGCCCGTGAGCACGGCTTTGAGCCGGAAACCTCGGTTTATATTGAATACGGCGTCTGTGAAGAGTGCAAAATACAAAAATAATTTTTTGGAGGAATAAAAAATGAAAAAGTTTGTATGTCTTGTTTGCGGTTATGTTTATGAGGGCGAGTCCGCTCCCGAGGAGTGCCCCATCTGCCATGCTCCGGCATCAAAGTTTGCTGAGCAGGCGGCTGAGAAAACCTGGGCGGCTGAGCACGTTGTAGGCATAGCTAAGGGTGTAGACCAGAGAATAATCGACGGTCTGCGTGAAAACTTCAACGGCGAGTGCACCGAGGTCGGTATGTACCTTGCAATGGCGCGCGTAGCCCACAGAGAGGGCTATCCCGAAATCGGGCTTTACTGGGAAAAGGCAGCTTTTGAGGAGGCTGAGCACGCTGCAAAGTTTGCCGAGCTTTTGGGCGAGGTTGTGACTGACAGCACCAAGAAAAACCTTGAAATGCGCGCAGATGCCGAAAACGGCGCCACAATGGGCAAATTTGAGCTGGCAAAGCTTGCAAAGGAGCTTAATCTTGACGCTATTCACGACACCGTTCATGAAATGGCAAAGGACGAAGCTCGCCATGGCAGAGCGTTTGAGGGCTTGCTTAATAGATATTTCAAATAATTACAGGGTGCTATAAAACGGTATGAGCGTGTCGAATAATTCGACACGCTCATTTTTTAATTATTCATCTTTTATCCATAGAAAGATATTCGCGGTGCGGCTGAACGCTCATATATGCCGGGCGTATAATCTTTCCGGCGTTAAGCAGCTCTTCTATTCTGTGGGCGCTCCAGCCGGCTATACGCGCTATTGCGAAAAGCGGTGTGTAAAGCTCGTGCGGCAGCCCTAACATATCGTAAACAAAGCCACTGTAAAAGTCTACGTTTACGCTGACACCCTTATACATTTTTCTTTCCCCCGCTATTATTTCTGGGGCGAGCCTTTCAACAGCGGAGTAAAGCGCGTATTCGCGGTCAAGTCCCTTTTCCTCGGAAAGCGACTTTACAAAGCCCTTAAAGACCTCGGCACGCGGGTCTGAAACCGAATATACCGCGTGACCTACGCCGTAAATAAGCCCTGCTTTATCAAATGCCTCTTTGTGGAGTATCTTTTTAAGGTAAGCGGATATTTCCTCCTCATCGTTCCAGTCGCGCACATTTTCCTTTATATCGTTAAACATAGCGCACACCTTTATATTCGCCCCGCCGTGCTTAGGACCTTTAAGCGAGCCGAGCGCCGCGGCGATTGCGGAATAGGTGTCTGTTCCCGAGGAAGATACAACGTGGGTTGTAAAGGTGGAGTTGTTACCGCCGCCGTGCTCTGCGTGCAGCACCAGCGCCGCGTCAAGCACCTTTGCCTCAAGCGGGGTGTATTTTCCGTCAATTCTGAGCATATATAAAATGTTTTCAGCGGTTGAATGCTCCGCGCGCGGCTCGTGAATAAAAAAGCTGTTGCTGCCGCGCAGATAATAGTCGTAGGAGTGGTAGCCGTATACCGAAAGCAGCGGAAATCTTGCAATAAGCTGTAAGCACTGGCGAAGGACGTTTGGAATAGAGGTGTCCTCGGCATTGGTATCATATGAATAAAGGGTCAAAACGCTGCGTGCTAATGAGTTCATCATATTGGCAGAGGGCGCTTTCATAATAATATCCCTTACAAACGAGCCCGGCAGGGTGCGGTAGGAGGAAAGCAGCGAGCAAAAGTCACTTAGCTGCTCAGCGTTCGGCAGGCTTGCAAAAAGCAAAAGATACACTATTTCCTCAAAGCCGAAGCGCCCGTCCCTTATAAAGCCGGCGACCAACTGCTCAACATCGTAGCCCCTGTAATAAAGCTTGCCGCGGCAGGGTACTTCCTCGCCGTTTACAATTTTTTTGGAAACTATTTCGGATATTTCGGTAAGACCCGTAAGCACGCCTTTTCACCTTATGTTCGATATACAGCTGCGGCTCAATGCGGCAGTTATCCGTGCAGAGAGACGAATACTTGAGTATATCGGGTGTTATATCGTTCCCCGCGTAGCCGTTATTTCCGTTCATATTATCACTTCCCTTATTATTTATTATATTATTTTACCATAAAATCTCAAAAAGAATTTTAACTGCGTGTGAACTTTCAGGGCGTATTGCGCCTGTTAAGAAAATCTTAAAACTTTTACCTGTTGTTTTTTTGAAAAAATGTGTTATAATTGGTGTATATTAAACCTCGCACTCTGAAAGGAATGTTTATAAATATGTCTTTCCGGAAAGCAGGAAATAACATCCTTCTTTTTTTCAGACAAACACTTCCCTGCTTTATAAGGGAAAACGTTCAAAAATAATCGGTGCTGTAATATGCGCCGTTACTCTCATTGCCGTTATACTGGATGTAAACGCATATACCTCGCAGGAATTTGCCTCAAAATGGCTGCTGCTTGCCTTTGCGCTTATGTGTCCGTTTATTCTCGGTATAGCCGCGGCGTATTCGGTTGTTATTAAAACCGATAAGCTAAATAAGGTCTGGCATTTTATAGGGCTGTTTTTAATGCCGTTTGCCACCATTACAATGACCGAATGTTTAAATAACGTATTTATTTACAATATGACCTATTTGGGCTTTTTCGGGAATTACATGCTCGTATTAATAATGTATTTCCTGATTTTTGCCGTTTCTGGCAGTTTTCGGCTTTCATATCTTATAGTCAACCCCGTATTATTCGGTTTCGGCGTTGCGCACAGCTATATTATGGACTTCCGCGGCACGCCGTTTTTGCCTATGGACTTTTTAAGCATAAAAACCGCCGTAGGCGTTGCAAACACATATAATTACACCCCGACATATAAAATTATGACGGCGGCGCTCTTATTTATTTTTATTATAATTATAGGCGCAAAAACCAAAACTCCGAAATATAATATTCTTACAAGGGTTATATCGCGTACATTTGCGGGCACCTTTTCCTCGGTTATTCTTATTCTTTTCTATTTTACAAGCATTTTTGCCGATATGGGAGTAAAGCCGGACTTCTGGAACCAGACAAGAGGCTACCATAACTACGGCTTTGCCTTTAACTTTTTCTGCAATACAAAATACCTTTATATGTCGCAGCCGAGCGACTACGACCCCAAGCAGATAAAGGATTATGTAAGCAGCGTTATAAGCGATACCGATAATAAAAACAATATCGACGACGATTACACAAAACCGAATATTATTTGCATAATGAACGAATCGCTTTCGGATTTAAAGGTGCTCGGCAATCTTGAAACCAACGAGGACTATATGCCCTTTATGCGCAGCCTTACCGAAAACACAATTAAGGGCAACCTTTATGTTCCGGTAATAGGCGCGGGCACCTCAAACACCGAGTTTGAATTTTTAACCGGTCACACAACCGCGTTTTTGCCCTCGGGCAGCAACGCGTATATGCTGTATATTAAAAACCCCATAGCCTCGCTTGTTTCCACGCTTAAAGGGCAGGGCTATTCCGCCGCGGCGCTCCACCCGTATTATGCCGAGGGCTGGAACCGAACCAAGGTTTACAATTGTTTGGGATTTAATAAATTTACAAGCCTTGAAAATATTATTGATATTTCACTTATGCGCGAGTACCAGGCAAACGGCAGCGACCCGAATTACCTGCAATCGCTTATAGAGCAGTATTACCCCGATGAAAGCAATATGCTGATACGCCAGTATATAAGCGACTCCTATGACTATAAGCTTTTAATAAGGGATTATGAGCAGCGGGATAAATCAGTTCCGTTCTTCTGCTTTAACGTTACAATGCAGAACCACGGCGGTTACACCACAAGCTGCGTAAATTTTGACGAAAGCATTTACGCAACCTCGGTTTCAAAGCCGTATACCAAGGCAAACAAATACCTCTCCCTTGTAAAGGCGAGCGATAACGCCTTTAAAGAGCTTGTGGAATACTTTAAAAATGTTGACGAGCCCACGGTCATATGTATGTTCGGCGACCATCAGCCCTCGGTTGAATCGGAATTTATAGCCGAGGTTATAGGTACAAACAGTCTTTCGGGGCTTACCCCCGCGCAGGAGCAGAGCCGCCATGTAACGCCCTTTATAATATGGGCAAATTACGATATAGGCTCGCAGACTATTGATAAGCTAAGCTCCAACTACCTTTCGTCCCTCGTTCTTAAAACCGCGGGCGTAAAGCTGACGGAATATAATAAATACCTCTTAAAGCTTTCGGAAACACTGCCTGTTATAGATACGGTGGGATATATAGATAACGAAAACAACTATTACAAATGGAGCGACGTATCCCCCTACAGCCATTTGCTCGATGAATACGAAAAAATACAGTACAACAATATTTTCGACCAGAAAAACGCCGATTCGGATATATTCTATATTAACGGCTATGTTCCCAAAGCGACCGATGAAGAATTGACCGACGAAAGCGGAGAGGAGAATTAAATGCGCAACACCTCGCTTTGCCATATAGAAAAGGACGGCAAGTACCTTATGCTGCACCGCGTTAAAAAGGAAAACGATTTAAACCGCGATAAATGGGTGGGCATAGGCGGAAAATTTGAGGACGGCGAAAGCCCCGAAGAATGTAATGCGCGCGAGGTGCTTGAAGAAACGGGGCTTACTTTGCTTAATGCGCACTATCGTGGAATAGTGACATTTGTCTCGGATAAATGGGAAACGGAATATATGCACATATTCCATTCCGACGCTTTTACGGGTGAAATTAAGGAATGTGACGAAGGAACGCTGAAATGGATAGATAAGCAGGAGCTTTACAGCAAGCCCATTTGGGAGGGCGACAAAATATTTTTAAGGCTTTTGGAAAAGCCCACGCCCTTCTTTTCGCTCAAGCTCCAATACATAGGCGACACATTAGTAAATTCCGTTCTGCACTTTGCGGAACAGAAAGAGGAAATTTTATGAATATATGCGTTTACGGCGCGTCAAGCAGCTCCATTGCGAAATCATACATTAACCCGACCGAAGAACTTGGCGAGAAAATGGCAAAGCGCGGGCATAACCTTGTTTACGGCGCGGGCGCGTTGGGGCTTATGGGCGCCGCCGCGCGGGGCGTTTTAAAGGGCGGCGGTAAAATAATCGGCGTTGTTCCCGCCTTTTTCAAGGTGGACGGCGTGCTTTTTGAAGATTGCACCGAAATTATTTTTACCGACACTATGCGGGAAAGAAAAGGCATAATGGAGGAAAAATCCGACGCGTTTATTATGACCCCGGGCGGACTTGGCACATACGATGAATTTTTTGAAATTCTCACCCTAAAGCAGCTGGGAAAGCACACAAAGCCCATAGCTGTGTTTAATATTAACGGTTATTTTGACCCGCTGCGCACAGTGCTTGAAAATGCGGTAAACAAGCAGTTTATGAGCCCGCAAAGCCTGCGCCTGTGCGAGTTTTTCGACCGTCCCGACCGACTGCTTGATTACCTTGAAGGCTATTCCGATTCGTTTACCTCAATCGGTGATTTTAAGGATATAAGATGATGGATAAGGAAGTAAAGGACAAAACAATCGACACGATTATTGATATTTTTTTTACTGTATAGCCATATACCTTTCTGAGGAGCTGTCGCAGAGGCTTTTTCACTCCGATAATGTTCTGCTTGTTATATTGGTATCCTTTGTAATTTACAGCGCACTGTGCGCTGTAAATTACAACCGTTTATTATTCGCATAAAAAACACGGTTCTTAAAACCCCAAAAAAACGACTCACATTTCTCAGTGAGCCGTTTTTTCGGTTTTAAAATTAAGAAGATGGGCAATTCCGGGTATGCTCTCGCCCTGAAAGGACGAGGTGGGCGACATAAGCGCGCCTGTTGACATAAACAGAATATTACTGAAATCTCCCTGCTCCAAACGGTGCATAATATATGAGCAAAGCACCGAGGCGCTGCACCCGCAGCCCGAGCCGCCCGCATGAACGTCCTGCTTTTCACGGTCGAATATCAGCGTTCCGCAATCGCTGTGGCGGCAGCGTATATCCACACCCTCGCGCTCCAAAAGCTCGTAAAGCAGGTTTGTGCCCACATAACCGAGGTCGCCCGTGAAAATTATATCATAATCCTCGGGTTTGGTTTTAGTGTCCTTAAAGAAATTAAGCAGCGTGCCGGCAGCGGCAGGTGCCATTGCCGCGCCCATATTATTTGCGTCCTTGATATTCAAATCCTCTATTTCACCGAAGGTTACCGAGTTTATATAAATATCTCCGCCCTCTCTGCCTAATATCAGCGCGCCCGAGCCTGTTACCGTCCACTGGGCGGTTGGAGTGCGCTGCGAGCCGTAATTAAGCGGAAAGCGATACTGCCGCTCGGCAGAGCAAAAGTGCGAGGAGGTTACCGAAACGGTTTTTTCGGCGGCGCCCGAATCTATAAAAACGGCGGCAAGCCCGGTAGAAAGCGCCATGGTTGAGCAGGCACCGTAAAGCCCTATAAAGGGTATGCCGAAGCTGCGCAGCCCGAAGGAACTGCCTATGCACTGGTTTAAAAGGTCGCCCGCAAAAATATTATTTATATCCTCTGCCGTCAGCCCCGCTTTATCAAGCGCGGTTTGAACGGCGGTTTTTTGCAGCTTGCTTTCAGCCTTTTCAAAGCTCTTTTCGCCGAAAAAGCTATCCGTAGTGTAGGCGTCAAATTCATTTGAAAGCGGTCCCTCGTGCTCCTTTTTGCCCACCACCGAGCCGTAGCTTATAACACGAGGTTTATTTTCAAAAATAATGGTGCGTTTTCCCGTTCTTTTCATATTCTCACCCGCAAATACTCATAATATATAAAATAATGCCGTATATAACGCTTGCCAGTGTGCCGTATACTATAACAGGTCCCGCTATTGTAAACATTTTAGCGCCCAACCCTAAAACAAAGCCCTCGCTTTTATACTCAATCGCGGGGGATACCACTGCATTTGCAAAGCCGGTTATGGGTACAAGCGTGCCTGCGCCCGCATGCTTTGCAATTTTATCAAAAATTTTAAGCCCTGTAAGCCATGCGGCAATAAACACAAGCAATGAGGGCACAGCCGCCTTTACTACCTTTTCTGGCATATCAAGCGCCGTGAACCATTCCTTAAAAAGCTGACCTATTACGCATATTAAGCCACCCACCGCGTAAGCCATAATAAAATCCTTAACCTTGGTTGAGGGGGGCGATATCCGCTTTGTCATTTTACCGTATTCTTTTTCGGTAGGAAACATATAAACCACATCCTTTTCATATATTATTTGCCCGTAAAAGCCTAAATATAACTTGAAATAAAGATATTTATAAAGTATAATTACAAATAATAAGACACGAAAAGGAGATTATATAAAATGGATTATATAATTGAGCCCGAAAGGAAAATACCGGTCAAAGCCGAATATGACACGGTAGTTGCGGGCGGCGGTATAGCCGGAATTGCGGCGGCGGCAGCGGCAGCCCGAGGCGGAGCAAGGGTTCTTTTAATTGAAAAGCAATATATGCTGGGCGGGCTTGCAACAGCGGGGCTTGTAACAATTTTTTTGCCGCTGTGCGACGGTATGGGCAGGCAGGTCACCTTCGGTATTGCCGAGGAGCTGCTGCGGCTCTCGGTGCGGCACGGCTATGAGGGGAAATATCCGTCGGCGTGGCTTGAAAACGGTTCGTATTCCGAAAAAGCAAAGCAGCGCTTTGAGGTGCAGTATAATCCGTACATTTTTGCGATCGAGGCTGAAAAATTACTGAAAAGCGCGGGTGTAGATATTCTTTTCGGGACATCTGTTTGCGAGGCTTGTATATCCGGCGGTAAAATTCGGCATATTATAACAGAGAACAAGAGCGGCAGAACAGCTGTAGCTCTTAAAAATATTATTGATTGCTCGGGGGACGCCGATATTTGCAGGCTTGCGGGGGAAAACACGGTTGTTTTTTCTCAGGGCAATGTGCCGGCGTCATGGTACTACTGTGTTGAAGACGGCGAAAACAAGCTGAAAATGCTTGGTTTCAGCGACATTCCCGATTCACAAAAAACCGCCGAGCAGCTTGAAAATTCAAAATCCTCGCTAAGATTTACCGGTCTTGAAGCCGATGAGCTTTCCAACCTGACGCTATACTCCCACTCGGTGCTGCTTGACGACTTTCTGAAAAAGGGAAAGGACACGCCGAAATATTCGCTTTCCTCTATAGCCACCACACCGCAGATTCGTATGACCCGCAGAATTGACGGAAAATACACGCAGGACGATACCGAAATGCATAAGGAATATAATGACAGCGTGGGACTTTTTTCCGACTGGAGAAGACCCGGACCTGTTTACGAGCTGCCGTTTGGGGCATTGACGGGCAGAAAAATCACAAATCTGCTGGCTGCCGGACGCTGCATTTCGGCAACGGACGCTATGTGGGATATAACAAGGGTAATTCCCGTTTGCGCCCTTTCGGGGCAGGCCGCGGGAACAGCCGCCGCTATGACCGATAATTTTGACGGCATTGATATAAATAAATTGCAGGATAGCTTAAAGCTGAACGGAGTTATTTTACACGAAAGCGAAATACTTTCCAATATAAAGGATTAAACTATCTTTTTCGGGAATTTTAAGCCTTGGAGCGTGATATAAATGTGTACTGCGGCAGCATACAGAAAAAACGGCTTTTACTTTGGAAGAAATCTTGATTACGAAATGTCCTACGGGGAGGAAATTGTCATAACGCCCCGAAATTTTCGGTTTGATTTTACGGCATACGGAGCAGACGCCGCGCACTATGCCATGATAGGCACGGCGCATATGGCGGGCGGTTACCCGCTTTATTACGACGCGGCGAATGAAAAAGGGCTTTGCATTGCGGGGCTTAACTTTGTAAAGAGCGCATCTTATTCGGAAAGGACGAACGGTTGCATTGCGACCTTTGAGCTTATCCCGCTTGTGCTTGCTAAATGCGCCGATATAGGTGAGGCACGCGAGCTTTTGAGCAAAATAACGCTTGGGAATATTCCGTTCAGCGAGCAGCTGCCCGCGGCAAAGCTGCACTGGATTTTAGCCGATAAAAACGAAACGATTGTTGCCGAGCCGAAAAACGGCAGACTTATAATTCACAGCGACCCTGCAAATGTGCTTGCAAACGAGCCGCCCTTTGATTATCAAATGCAAAACCTGAACAACTATATGGCTTTAAGCCCGCACCCGCCCGAAAACAGCTTTTCGCCTGCGCTGCCTCTAAAAAGTTACAGCCGCGGTATGGGCGCGTTGGGGCTGCCGGGCGATCTTTCCTCGCAATCGCGGTTTGTAAGGGCGGCATTTGTTTCGGCAAACTCTGTATCGGGAAATGGCGAATATGACGGAATTACGCAGCTTTTTCATATTTTAGGCTCGGTAGAGCAGCAAAACGGCTGCTGCATAACCGAAAACGGCGGGCTTGAAAAGACAATATACACCGCCTGCTTTGACGCGCAAAACGGCATATATTATTACACAACCTACGAAAACAGGCAAATAATCGCAATAGATATGTTTAAAGCAAATTTAAACGCGGCAGAGCTTGCCTGTTACCCGATGTTAAACACGCCGCAAATAAAATTTCAAAATTGATGATTTTTTATTGATTTTTTATAACAACCGTGATAATATGTAGAAATAAGAGGAGATGTTGAAAAATGAAAACCGAAACTATTCATCTTAAAGAAATATACCCGTTTTTGGGCGATGACGGCTGCGACCCTATAGTGGATATGTATTTGCCGTACAATATGACCGAAATGCACAGGGAAAACAGAAAACGCCCATGTATGATAGTATGCCCCGGCGGCGGGTACGCTATGTGCAGTCAGCGTGAGGCAGAGCCCATAGCAATGCACTTTTTACCGGACGGATTTAATGTATTTGTTATATATTATTCCGTGGCGCCCCACCGTTTCCCCACGCAAATGCGCGAGGTTGCGGCAACGGTTGAGCTTATATACAAAAATGCCGATAATTGGAACTGCGATGTTTCAAAGCTTGCAATAATAGGCTTTTCCGCGGGCGGACACCTTGCGGCGCATTATTCCACAATGTATGATTGCAAGGAGGTTCGCGAGGTATTCCCCGAGAGCAAGCCGGTGAACGCCTCGGTGCTTTCCTACCCCGTAATAACCGCCGACCCCGCACACGGGCATATGGGCAGCTTTGATAATCTGCTCGGTAAGCCCGAACGCACCGAGGAAGAAATAAACTATTTTTCCTGTGACCGCAGGGTAACGGAAAACACTCCGCCCGCCTACATATGGCACACCGCAAACGACAGCTGCGTTCCGGTAATGAACAGCCTTTTATACGCCGGTGCGCTGAGTCAGCACAATGTGCCGTTTGAGCTGCATATTTTCCCGTTTGGGTATCACGGCTCGTCAACGGTGGACGCCGTCACCTGCGACGGTGTTCCCGATGAAATGAAATGCGCGGCGGAATGGCTTGACGACGCCAAGCGCTGGCTTAAGCTTATGAAAATTTCCTATTAATACAGACAAACGGCAGATTTCACTGTTACAATGAAATCTGCCGTTTTAGATATTAGAGAGTAGACGTAAGATTAATACCCGCGGTTTGTATAAATCAGCTCCCCTGTGCAAGGAGCTAAAGTCCCCGCGGCGCGGAGAAATTAACCAAACGAATGAGGAAAATTTCAGCCTGTCAGGAAAACCTGAAAAACTTTAACAGCAATCTGCGCGCATATAAATTTATCAAAACATATTGCAATTACAGTACAAAAGTGGCAAACTATACTTGCCAAACTAATTAAATATGCGAAGTGGTGTTTTTATTTAAAGGAATACTACACCCCTTTTATACCCATTTACCAAGCTCGGTGAATTTGATAAAAACGCAAATTTCATTATGAGTTTGGTTAATACCATTTTGCATAATTAGTTTGGCGTAATGATAAGAAACCGGTTTACCATTACATATGAATGGAATGATGAAACAAGCAAGGTTACTTCGTTAATTATTGATGGCAAAAAAGTCATTTAATAAAATCGGAAAAGTATGAGACAAAATTAAATATTTAGGTTGATAAACTGAAGGACTTCCGATTTTTTTCGGAAGTCCTTATTGTAAAAAAGTGAATCTGGCTTTTTATTTGTTTTAAATATATTCCTTAAATTCCTCGTTTTGCTCGGGGTATGCCGAGAGCATTGGCTCTACATTCTTGCCCTTTTTGCGGTCAAAGTAGTTTTTGGTAATGCGCGCAACCTGACCCGAAAGGAATACCAGAGCAATAAGGTTGGGCAGCGCCATAAGCCCGTTAAAGGTATCATCCAGCGCCCAGATAAGGTCAGAGCCGATAAGGGATGAGAAAACTATAAGCAGAATAAATATTATTTTGAAAATAAGCACGGGTATTTTTCTTTTGTTTTCGGGCTTGTGGCGGAAGCAGAAATCAACCGCCTTTTCGCCGTAATATGACCACGCAAGCACGGTGGTAAAGGCAAAAAGCGGAAGAATTATAAGGAAAGCCACCGTACCGAACATACCGAGGTTTGAAGAAAACGCGCTGAGCGCCGTTGCCGAATCGGAAGCACCCACAAACTCGCCCGCGGCGTTTTCAGCGCCGAAGAACGAGCCGTTTTCATACGCGCCCGATCCGATATTGGTTGTAAGAATTACAAGCGCAGTTAAGGTGCATATAACAAAGGTATCAAAAAAAACTTCAAAAATTCCCCAAAGCCCCTGCCTTACAGGCTCGCGGGTTTCAGACGCCGAGTGAGCTATTACCGAGGAACCGAGCCCCGCCTCATTAGAAAAAACGCCGCGGGCAAGCCCCTTTTTGATTATCTGTGAAAAGGCAAAGCCGCCTACGCCCCCCGCAACCGCCTTTGAGGAAAACGCGCTTGTGAATATAAGACGGAAGGTCTCGGGAATTGCAGTATAGTTTTTACCGATTATAACAAACGCCATTGCAATAAACAAAAGCGACATAAACGGAACAAGCATAGAGGCAATTCTGCCTATGCGCTTTATTCCGCCGATTATAACCACCGCCGCGAAAAACGCCACTATTCCGCCTATTATAAGCTTGACCGCCGCAGAATCGTTGCCCAACACCGAGGTGTAAGAGCCTGTAATTTTATTTGTTTGCACGCCGCTCATACCTACCGCCGCCAAAAGGCAGAATATTGCCGCCAGCATACCGAGCCAGCGCTGCTTCAAACCGTTAGCTATGTAATAAAACGCACCGCCGCTGAAGCTGCCGTCTTTTTCCTTTTTGCGGTAGTAAAGACCCAAAACATTTTCTGAGTAATTGGTTACCATACCGAAAAAGGCGGAAATCCACATCCACAGCACAGCCCCGGGACCGCCGGTTAAAATTGCCGAGGTAACGCCGATAATGTTACCCGTGCCCACAGTGCCCGAAATGGCGGCGGAAAACGCCTCAAACTGCGAAACCGCATTTTTATCCTTTTTGTTTTTCTTTTTGCCCATATCCTTTACGGCGGGCACAATGGTGGTGCTCATAGATTCGCCGAATTTGCGCACCTGCAAAACCCGCGTTCTTACGGTCAGCAGTATGCCCGTGCCTAAAATCATAATAATCATAGGCCAGCCCCACACTACACCGTTCACCCAATCGTTCACCTTCGTGACAGCTTCAATAAATGACTCCCACATTCTTAAATTCTCCCCTTTTGAAAAAAATAAAAGGAGCCGAACCGAAAACAGTCCAACTCCGTAAAAACGCACTAAAACACGGCTTTCACCGCGTAAAACATAAATTCCGTCCTTTTGCCTGAGAGATTGGCGTTTTTTAAGCGCCTTGCACCTTCGGCATCTGTTAAGCAGACTTCTCCGGAGCGCTATCCGTATACAGTTTTATCACACCATTGCGACACCTGAGAGTGTTACTCCTTCGGAAACGGACTGAAAATCCGTAATTTCCTGCATACTTCACATAGCTTATTAAATTTTAAAACCAGTATATCACACCTAAAGCCTAATTTCAAGTATTATTAGAATTTTTTGTCGAAAACTGTTTTGCCGTTTACGGTAATATCCTGTAATTTGCCCGATTTTATTTCGCCCTTACATTCTAAAAATTCCGTTTTTGCATTTTCGGGGCAGGTCTGAACGCAATTTGAAATAAGCATATGATTTATTTTTGTGTTCTCGCCTATACCTATTGTCGGCTCAAAGCAAATATTCTCGTTGCGGACAAGTCCGCTTATAGAAAGATTGTTTATATCAAGCTTCGAGCCTATATCAATAAGCGGTCCGTAATTCCCGGGAACATCCTGCGTTCCCTTTGAGAAAGAAGCGCATATGTTATCAATGCTGATATTATCAAATAGTTCGTGTGATTCGTTTTTGGCATAATATTTGCTGAGCGTAATGCAGTAAACATAAAAATATATGCTCCGATTATATATATTACTTGTCCTGATTTGTCATTTGAAAAAGCAAATTACCTGTTCGCCGTATTTTAGGCGCCTTTTGCGGAATAATACACCGTGGTGGGTGATAATGTGAAAAAAAGCGCCGAAAAATACAAAGCCGCCGCTACCGACGATTACAGCGGAGCGCTGCCAGGCAAATCGCTTGAAGAAAACATAGCTTTTTTTAACGGGATTTTTAAAAAGGACTCTGTGCTGAGGCAGAAAAAAATTACCGTGCACGGCGTTTATAATTACGAGTGCGCCCTTTTTTATATGGACGGAATGGTAGATTCCGAGCTTATAACCGAATCTATTGTTAAACCTTTGCTTTTGGTTCAGAACGAGCGCACAGAGGGCAGTTTTGCCGATTACATTAAAAATCAGGTGCTTTTTGCCTCTGAAACCAAAAGCACCGAAAACGTAGCGGATATGCTGCGCGCCGTGCTTTACGGGGACACGCTGCTGTTAATAGACGGCTGTCTTACCGCCATAACCATAAACACCAAGGGGTGGCGCACAAGGGGCATAAGCGAGCCGAGCGACGAGCGTATATTGCAGGGTCCGCGCGAGGGCTTTGATGAGGCTGCGCTGCTCAATGTGGCTATGATTCGCCGCAAGCTTTTAACCCCTGATTTATGCACCGAAATGGTGCGAATAGGCAGGCGCAGCGACACGATAGTTTTTATTTGTTACCTTGATTCCTTAGCGGACGGCGCTATGGTAGCCGAGCTTAAACGGCGCCTTTCAAAAATAAATATTGACGGAATACTTGACACAAACTACATTGCCGAGCTGATACGCGATAAGCCGCGTTCGCTTTTCAAAACCTCGGGCACCACAGAACGCCCCGATATTGTGGCGGCGCGGCTGCTTGAGGGCAGAATAGCCCTTATTGCCGACGGCACACCGGTGGTGCTCACCTTTCCCTACCTGTTTTCGGAAAATTTTCAATCCGACGAAGACTATTATCTCAATTACGCCATAGCATCAGTAGGGCGGGTATTAAGATACATTTGCTTTTTTCTTTCCGTCAGTATTCCCGCCGTTTTTATAGCCGCTGCCACTTATCATAAAGAGCTGCTGCCAACCTCGCTTGCACTCACAGTCACTCAGCTACGCGGCGGCGTGCCGTTTCCCGCGTTTGCAGAGTGCATTTTGCTTATATTTGTATTTGAAATTCTTAAAGAAACAGGCGTCAGAATGCCGCAAAGCTTAGGTCACGCTTTAAGCATTGTAGGCGGGCTTGTGGTGGGTCAGGCGGCGGTTGAGGCAAGAATTATAAGCGCGCCTATGCTCATAATAGTGGCGCTTGCGGGAATTTCGGGGCTTATGATACCTCGGCTCAAAGGCGCGGTTTTTTATTTCAGAATAATATTTGTTTGTCTGTCGGCGCTTTTCGGGCTATACGGCTATATTGCAGGCTTCACGCTTATGCTTATTCATATTTTGCAGCTTTCTTCCCTCGGGGTCAGCTCCACGGCTTCGCTTAACAGCGCCGATAAAAGGTCGCTTAAGGATACCTTCTGGCGCGCCCCGTGGAAGAATATGCATACCCGCCCGATTTTCTGCCGCAATTCTGTGCGAATGGAGAATAAAAAAAGTGATTAAAAGGCTTTGCTCAATTACCGTTGTTCTATTGCTTTCGGCAACGCTTACCGCCTGCCGCGGCGTGGGCAACAGCATTAAAAACGACCGCCGCTTTATGGTATCGGCTTTGGGCTTTGAAACCGACGGCTTTTTAATAAAGGTTACAAGCGAGCTTATAATTATAAATTCCGAGAATCCTGATACCCCGCCGCAAGCCAAAACCTTTTCGGCAAAAAGCTCCACTATCGGCGGGGCGCTTGACGATATTTCCGCCCGCCTTTCAAAGCCTATGCTGCTTGAGCACTGCGGAATTATAGCCATAGGAGAAAAAATGGACGAAAAGCGTTTTTCCGAAATATGCGATTACTGTTTCAGCGAAAACCGCATAACCCTTTCCGCTTATATGATTTCCACCCCTGACCCCGAGGGACTGTTAAGCGGCGAGCCGGAGTCCTCCGCCGCCGTGGGCTATGATATTATGAGCATTATAGAGCAGCAAAATATCGCTAACGGAGCCGCCGCGAACAGCCGCTTTTTTGAGGTTGAAGCAGCACGGGAAAGCGGGAAAGAATCATTTTTACTGCCGCATTTTATAAAAACGGAGAACGGCACCTCACTTAGCGGAATTGCCGTTTTTAAAAACGATAAATTAACAGAGCTTATAAGCCGCAAAAAAACGGGCGCAGAAACCCGCCAAAAAACCTGCAAGGGGTAGAAAAATGACAAACCGTGCTGATTATTCAAAACATTCCGCCTGCCTTGCGGCAATTTTCATAATAGGCGACGCGGTTATAACCCTGCCTGACCTGTATTACGGCGGCGCAATTTTACCGGGATTTTTTATTGCCGCGGCTTTTTCCGTTGCGGTCTACTTTTTATCCCTGCTGCTTTGCAGGGGACTTTTGCAGGGCGGAATTTTTAAAAAAATACTTTTGGTGCTTTTTCTTTTATCGGCGGCGGTTTATGCATTTTGGAACGGCGCGCACTGTGTTTTGGATTTTTTAAGCTTTGCCGATAAAATACTTTTACCCGGCGGCGAGCATTTTGCCGTAGCCTTTATTTTTCTTTTTACCGCCGCGGTGCTGTCGGTTAAAAAAAATGATGTTATTTTAAAACTATCGCTTATAATCGCGCCTTTTTTTATTTTGGCGGTTATAATTTTCTTTTTACTCACAGCAAAAAACTTTGAATTTGAAAATATAGCGCTTCACTCTATGCCTACATTTACCGAGCTTAAAAACGGGACTGCTCCCTTTCTTTTCGGAACCGCGCTGCCCGCCGTGCTTATACCGCCGTATTTTATGCTTACAAACGCAAAGCCCCGCGAGGATGCGGGGCTTTGGGGACTGCTTGCGGGGCTTGTAATTACCGTGCTGATATTATGCGACAGCGTTCTGCTTTTCGGGGGAAGAATGGCAGCACGGCTGCCGTTTCCGCTGGCAGCCGCTGTAAGTACCGTAACCGTAGGTCCGCTTTTTACACGAATGGACGGTATTGTTTACTGCCTTTTCTTTATATCGGCACTGATTAAAACAGCCTTTTGCGCAAGGCTTTGCTATATGGCAATAAAACGGATTAAATTTATTTCTTTTCAATAACCACTGCCTGTGAGTAAAGGGCGCTGTATGCCGTTTCAACCGCCGCTTTGGGGTAGTAGGTAACGCTTTCCTCCCGCATAGGGTCGCAGAAAATATAGCTTTCTGTATTATACCCCACCAGCAGCAGGCAGTGCTCGGGTCTTATCCAGGTTATCTTTTTACCCTCAAATTCCCATGAATCGCCCTCAAAGGGCTCAGCCATTTCAAGCGTTCCCCAAAAAATAACCGGCGTTCCTGCGGCAATATACTTTTTGCAAAGCTCTGCGATAGGTACGTTTTTAAGCTCAGTCGCCTTAAAATCGGTGCCCGCAAGCGCTTTATCAAGCGCCGCCTTTATAACCGGAGCGTAACAGCCCTTGCCGCTTTTTGAACGCGGGTCGCCGCCGAATGACTTTTCGGGGTCAAACGGGCGCGGGGTGCAATTAAGGTAATTATCTATAAATTCATCCACCGTAATATCAAGTCCGGCAGCCTTCATTGCCATTACCGCCGAAACACTTTCGCACCCGGTGGGCCATTTATCAAGCTGATAAATATGCTCTGCGTTTATAAGCGCGCTTTCAGGCTGTGAAGAAGCACTGCTTTCAGGCTGAGTTTTGCTGTCATTTTTCTTTTCGGCACAGCCGCCAAGCGTCGACAGCATAGCCGCTGCCGCAAATAATGCAATAAAGCCCTTTATTTTCATTTAACTCTTTCCAATCGTTTTAATTTTCGCCGCGCAGCCTTTTGAGCTCTGTCTGCATCATATCATGTATTTTATCGCCCAGCTCCACGGTGTGCATATCCTTATAATCCTCATACGGAATAACCTCAAGCACATTGAGCTTTATTTCGGTTCGACGCCAAAAAAGCTCTTTGGGTATTGAGCGGGTATTATTTATCACGCAGACCGCAATAGGCGCCTCGGCACGGTAAGCCACCTTGAACGCGCCGTTTCTGAAAGGCAGCAGCTCACAGGTTTTGCTTGTGTACCCCTCGGGGAAAAGACCAACCGATACCTTGCCCGATTTTAAAAGGCGAGAAGCCTCAATAATTGTCTTAGCCGCCGCGCGGTCGTTTTCGCGGTCGATAGGCAGGCAATAAAGGCGGTGCATAGCCTTTGCTATGAAGGGCATATCCTTATAAATATCCTTTTTGCCTATAAAGCCGAGTTCAGCGCTCGGAAAGGCGGAAAGCAGCATTACGGGGTCTAAATCGTGCTGATGATTACAAACAAACAGCATACGCGCGCCCTCAGGTATTTTCTCCGCTCCTTCGGTTTTAACGCTTACCCTTGCAAGCTTTAAAAGCAGGGGTATTGTTATGTTTGCAAGCACCCTGAAAGCCTTAGTGCCGCGCGGCGGCTTATTAACATTCGCCGTGGCAATCCAGACGCAGGTAACAATAAGGTGCAGAATAACAAACCCCAAAAAGAAGGCGATAAACAGCACAGGCACCAGCCACCACGAGTAGGGCTGCCGCAAAATTTCAAAGAAATTGTTAAGTATAGGTATAAGCGCCGCGCTTAACACTAAATATAAATAAAACATATTGCCGCTCCTAATTCTGTTTTCTGACTATTTTATATTCATCATAAAAATCGTAATACGGGCAGTTATAGGTCTGCGAGGTTAAAAAGCGCTGCATTTCGTCCTCATCCAGATCCATTTCGCAGTACATTATGTCGCTCTCGGGGTCATAAACATAATTAGCGCAGCTTTCACACGCCGTCTTTTTCATTACCTTTTTCCGTCACCTTTAATTTTAATTCGTTCATACGGTCAAATACCGCTTTGTAGCGCCCGTTTTTAAGATTCGGGAACGCCTTGAAAATACGCCTGTGCACAAAATTCCTATCAAGCATTGCCGAAAGCTCTTTTTTCTTCTTTTCGTATTCCGCCTTTAATTCGTCAAGCCGCGGTTTGTTTTCCTCGGCTAAAGCCGTTCCCTTTTCCTTAGCGGCTATTGTGGTATCGCTTATGTTCTCGCCGATTTTATCTGACACCGCGCGCAGCGCCCTTTCCGCCTCTGCCATAGCTTTAAGCTTTTTAGGCAGCTTTACAAGGGCGGTAAGAGTTACAATAAAGTCGGCAATAAACGCCGCCGAAAATACCGCAAGCAATATAACGCCCAAAACAAATGGTGTTTTTACAATAAGCATATAAACAAAGCGGTGAACCGCGCCTATTATAAATGAAGCCGCCAAGCCCCACAAAACAGTAAATTTAAGGCAGACGTAGCCTTTTATGTTAAAGGGCATATCCGAGTAATCCCACCATTTATCGTGAAAGAACCTTTCAAGCACAAAGCCGGTAACAAACTCCAGCGCGGTGGTAAGCAGGGCTGAGCCTAAAAAGAGCAACAGCGGTCTGTCGCGAAGGCTCCAAAGGCAAAGCACCACTATAAGCATACCCACGCCGTAAATTGGGCAGACAGGACCGTTTAAAAAGCCGCGGTTTACAAATTTACCCTTGTTTACGGCGGCAAACGCAACCTCGGAGCACCAGCCTAAAAACGCGTAGATTATGAATATCCATAACGCCTGATATATATTCTGCGGCATATTTATTCCCCCTATTCTGTCTTTTCGGGTGCAGAGCTATCATCGGGCTTTGAGTCCTCCGAAGATGTAACGGTGCTCGAATCAGAGGAGGCATCGGGATTATCGGGTACAGACGGCTCTGTATCGGAGTTGTCACTGCTTGACGGTAAGGACGACGAAGAATCTGTATCCGATGATGGTTCGGGCACGATAATGGTATTATCCGAAGAAGCAGCCGACGAATTTTGTGAGGAGCTTGACGATGGTTTTTTTACGGTTGATGAATTAGAGGACGGCTTTTTAACCGTAGCGCCCGCATACCAATCGTTTTTCTCAATTCCGTTGGCAGCAATATAATCCTCAGGCTTTATATCGTCATAAATAAAGGCGTGAATAAGCTTTGAGGCGTAGTTTAAGTCGTAATAAACACACTGTCCTACACCGCTTATGCTTTTAGACGGCATCTGATACGAAAAATCGGGTATTCTTGTCTGCTCAAAGGTAGGCGACTGCAAAAGGATATTAACCGCAAGGCTTAATATCTCGGAATAAGAGAGAGATGTCTCGCTGCATGGCATAAGCGATTTTGCAAGCTTTACATACTGACTTTTGCCGAGCTTTATCGCCTTATTGAAAAGCTGCTCCATAACGTAGCGCTGGCGGTCGGTTCTGCCGTAGTCATCGTTAGTGCCATCAATATTGGCGGCATGGCGGATTCTGGCATATGCCACCGCCTGAACGCCGTTAAGGTGGTGCACGCCCGCCTCTCTGATGTAATATTTGTTTGCGTCCAACCCCTTGTGACCGCATATTTCGGCAATACAGCCGTTAAGACCGTAATTGACCTTTTGCCCGTTTTCATAACCGTAAACGTCAAGCTCGCCCTTTGCAAGCTCCACGTCAATTCCGCCCACAGCCTCAATTATATCCGACATGCCGTAGAAGTTTACCGTTGCATACTCGGAAATATCAAGCTTAAATATGGTATTGAGCGTTTTAATGGCAAGCTCGGGTCCGCCCTTTGAATATGCGCTGTTGATTTTGGCATATGTTGTTTTTCCGTTGTAGGTTATGGGCACTAAGGTGTCCCGCATTACCGACATAAGCTTAACCTTTTTGGTTTCAGTGTTAAGGCTCATTATCATTATACTGTCGGAAAGACCTTTAAATGATTTCGGGTCGCGGGTATCAATACCGAAAAGCGCAACGTTTACTATTTTATCGTTTATAACGCTTTCAAAGCCCAAATCCTCGGGGTTTTTCGTAATATTATTATAGTTGTAATTAAACACTATTCTGAGAACACCCACGGCAATAGCCACCACCAAAACAAGCGAGGTGGCGGTTATCATACAAGCCTTCTGCCACTTTTTGCAGCTGCGCCACCATTTTGTAAAGGCGTTGCCGCGCTTTTTCTTTGCGTAGTGCTTTCCTCGCATTTTGCTGCTGCTCACAATATTCTCATAATCCTGCGTTTCCCTTGCCGAAGATGAAAAAATATCTTCACTTCCAAAATCTAAAAAATCCTTATTTTCTTCCATATCCACACCCAATTATATCAGTTCTTTGTAAATTTCACTTTTTCTGTATTTTGAAACCTCGGCAGCCTCTTTTGCGGCGGCTGAAGTTGATTTTCCGTCCTTAATAAGCCTTTTTGCCAAATTGACCGCGTCTTCAAACGAATAACCCGCAGTCTCCTCCTCTTTTTTCCCCTCAATTATCAAAACAAATTCGCCGCGCGGCGTGTTATCGCTGTAATACTCCGCCGCTTTTGACATGGTCGTGTTCATAACCGTTTCGTGAATTTTTGTAAGCTCCCGCACAAGGGATATCTTCCTATCCCCCAAATAAGCTAACATATCGTGGAGCGTAGCAGGTAATTTATGCGGCGCCTCATAAAAAATCATAGTTCGCTTTTCGTTCTTTATTTCCTCCAAGTGCTTTTTGCGGCTTATTTTATTTACCGATAAAAAGCCCTCAAAGCAAAATCTGCCGCTTTCCATACCCGATATTGCAAGGGCGGTTATAAGCGCGCTCGGCCCCGGAACAGACTCAACCGCTATGCCGCTTTCGTGCGCCTGCCGCACTAAATCCTCGCCCGGGTCGGATATTGCGGGCATACCTGCGTCCGATACCAGCGCGCAGCTTTCGCCCTTTAAAATGCGCTCAATTATAAGATTTCCTTTAGCGTTTTTATTATGCTCATAATAAGAGAGCATTTCCTTTTTAATTTCAAAATGATTAAGCAGCTTCAGCGTAACGCGCGTGTCCTCGGCGGCAATAAAATCCGCCTCACCGAGTATTCGCACGGCGCGCGGGCTGAAATCCTCTAAATTTCCTATCGGCGTACCGACAACATAAAGTTTTCCGCTCATTATTATAAGTACGCCTCCTTATACGGTCCGTAAATTCTTATCATTTCGGGCGAATATTCGCCTTTTTCGTAAACATACAGCGTGGGCTCTATGCGAAGCCCCGTGTTTCCGCACTTTCGCGCCTCTGTAAGCACCAGCCACGGCTCTTCGCCCATTTTTTTGCAGACAAGCCGCAGCCGCTTAGGCTCTAATTTGTTTTCCCGCATTTCTGACATTATTTCGGCAAGCCTTTCGGGACGCTGGCACATACAAAGCCTGCCCGAGGTTTGCAGCAGCCTTGCCGATACCGAAATTATATCGCTTAAGGTGCAGGCAACCTCGTGCCGCGCCGCAGCGCAAACGCCGTCGGGGTTTTTAAGCCCGGCGCCCGGCGCTTTGTAGGGCGGGTTGCAGGTGATAAGCGTATGACACCCGAAATCCACCCTACCCTTTAAATCGTTAAGGTCGGCGTTCAGGGCGGTAAACCTGTAGGCGCCGTTTTCCTCGGCGGTTTTTGCGGCAAGCCCTATTGCCTCTGCACTTATATCAACCCCCACGGCGGTTTTTAAATTACCGTCGCGCAGCATTAAAAACGGAATTATTCCGCACCCCGTGCCCAGGTCTATAAGCCTGTCCGCCTTTTTAGCGTGTGCAAAATCGGCAAGCAAAACCGCGTCTGTTCCGAAAGTATGGTGCTTTGATACGTTTATGAAAAAACCGTTTCCCAGCGGCTCTTTTTTTATTATGCTCTCGTCCATTTAACGCCCTGCGGTGTGTCCTCAAGCACAATGCCCATTGCCTTTAGCTTATCGCGTATCTCATCGGCGGTTTTAAAGTCCTTCGCCTTTCTTGCCGCCGTGCGCTGCTCTATTAAGGCCTCAATATCGCTGTCAAGCGCCTCGGTTTTGCGGTTGTAAACCAGCCCCAAAACGCCCGTTAATTGATCGAACATATCGGCGCAGGCTTCAAGCGCCGCTTTGCCAGCACCCTCGGCTATGAGGGTATTTATATCGCGCACAAGCATAAATATTGCGGCAAGCGCGTCGGCAGTGTTAAGGTCGTCGTCCATAGCGGCAATAAATTCCTGCTTGCGCTTCTCTATGAATTCGGGCGCTTCGCCGCCGTCCACCGCATTTTTCAGCGCAAAATCAATATTATCGCGGCAGGTGTAAAGCCTTTCAAGCGAGTTTTTAGCCTGTTCTATTACCTCATAAGAATAGTTTATGGGGCTTCTGTACTGGCAGGAGACCATCATATAGCGTATCGGCTCATAGCCGTATTTTTCGGCAACGTCGCGCACGGTAAAGAAATTGCCGAGCGATTTTGACATTTTGTGGTTATCCACATTTATAAAGCCGTTGTGCATCCAGTAGTGCGCAAATTCGCAGCCGTTTGCAGCCTCGCTCTGCGCAATTTCGTTTTCGTGGTGCGGGAAAATAAGGTCAAGCCCTCCGCAGTGAATGTCAATTGTTTTACCGAGATAACGGCACGCCATAGCCGAGCACTCAATGTGCCAGCCGGGTCTGCCCTTGCCCCAGGGCGAGTTCCAATAAGGCTCGCCCGGTTTAGCGCCTTTCCACAGGCAGAAATCCATAGGGTCTTCCTTAACCTCGGTAACGTCTATTCTCGCGCCCGCTTCAAGGTCTTCAAGCGGCTGGTGCGATAGCTTGCCGTAGCCCGAAAACTTTTTAGCGCGGTAGTAAACGTCCCCGCCCGACTGATACGCATAACCCTTTTCCACAAGCGCCGAAATAATGCTCTGTATCTGCTCAATATTTTCGGTAGCGCGCGGATTAACAGTAGCGTGCTTTACATTAAGCCCATCAGCATCCGTCCAAAATTCCTTTATGTAGCGCTCGGCAATTTCGGGCACGGTGGAGCTTTCCTCATTCGCGCGCTTTATCAGCTTATCGTCAATATCGGTAAAATTCTGAACAAAGCTTACCTTATAGCCGCGCCACTCAAAATAGCGGCGCAAAACGTCAAAAACGCAAAGCGGGCGCGCGTTGCCTATATGAATGTAGTTATAAACCGTAGGTCCGCAGGCGTAAATTTTAACCTCGCCCTCGGTTATCGGCTTAAATTCATCCTTTTCCCTTGTAAGGGTGTTAAATATCCTCATTGGTTTCCTCTCCCGGTATATTATCTGTTTTCAAGCGAGTGAAGGTAATCTATACATATCTTCGCCTCGGTAATACCGTCGGGGTTGCAGGTTTCGCTTTCAACCACCATATGTATATTGTTTTTAACCGCGTAATCATAAACCGCCGCAACCGGTGCTTCGCCCTTTCCGAGCGGTGTGCCGTGTCCGTCTGCCGAGCCGTCCTTAATATGTATGCAGGCAAGCCTGTCGCCCACCCTGTCAAGCAGGGCTATAGGATTCTTCATACCTACAAAAGCCCAGTAGGTATCCACTTCAAGCTTTAAATCGGTGCGGTAAAGCAGCTGTTCGTATATTAAAGAGCCGTCTGCATTAAGCTTAAATTCGTGGGCGTGATTATGGTAAGCAAGCGTTATGCCGTCTTCCGCCAAGCGCTTTGAAATTTCAGAGGCTTTCTTTACAAAAACATCCAATTTTTCCTGCGAGCCCAAATCATATCCCGGAATAATATAAAGCTTATTGCCTATTGCCTTGTGAAAAGCCACGGTTTCATCATAATTATTTACAAGGTCATCAAACCCTGAATGTGTGCTTGATACCCGCAGGTTATTCTCACGCAGCATTTCGTTTACTTCCTCCGCGCTGTGCCCGAAAAAGCCCGCAAATTCAACCGATGAATAACCGAGCTCTGCCACGCGTTTTACCGCCGCCGAAAGATCCTTTTCCGCCAAATCGCGCACGCTGTAAAGCTGTATACCGTAATCCATTTTTATCACCCTTTTTATTTTTCTTCAAGAGCCTTTTCAAGCTCTGAAATACGTTTTTCAAGACATTCCATTTTCTGCTTAACAGGGTCGGGAATGTGTATCTGGTCAAGGCTTGCGCAGCCTACCTTTTTGCCGTCCTGCCGCACTATTCTTGCGGGCACGCCCACAACAGTACAGTTCGGCGGTACTTCTTCAAGCACAACCGCACCCGCCGCAATGCGGGAATTATCACCTATCTTAAATGGTCCCAACACCTTAGCGCCCGCGCTTATCATAACGTTGTTCCCCACAGTCGGGTGGCGCTTGCCGGTATCCTTTCCCGTGCCGCCGAGGGTCACGC
>URPQ01000003.1 GCA_900549755.1 uncultured Oscillospiraceae bacterium | reverse complement strand
TTGCCCGCGCTTTTGGGTCATAACGGCTATGCCGCCGTTATCCTTTGTAGTCTTTGCGGGAACAGACGCGGTGTTTACTATAAGAATACGCCCGTTTGTGGATTTTAAGAGCAGCTCGGTATCCTCTTTTATAAAGAAAATACTGTGCAGGGTGAATTTATCGCAATATGCCTTTATAAGCTTTTTGCGGTTGGTCTTTGTTTGGTAGGATAAAAGCGGGACCTTTGCTATTCTGCCGTTATCAAACACAAAAAGCATATAGCCCTTATAATCGGCGGTTGCCACCATATAAACGGCATTTTCCGCCTCCTCAAATTCAAGTTTTGAGGGTACATAATCGCCTAGCACGCTTGCCTTGCCGTCGGCAAATTCAGCGGTGCGGGATTTATAAACCTGTGATTTATTACTGAAGAACAAAAGCTCCTCTGCATTGGTGGACTCTACCGTTTGCGTTATTTCGTCCCCCTCTTTCAGCTTTTGCTCACCGCTCATTCTGAGCGACTGCGGGGTTATTTTCTTGAAATATCCGTCCTTGGTAAAGAAAAGGGTCACGGGTGAGGTATCAAGCTCTATAGGCTCGTCCTCGCCGCTTTCCTCCGCTGCGCTTATAATCTCGGTCTTTCTGTCCTGCCCGTATTTTTCGGCGACTTCCTTTAATTCCTTAATTATTATATTCAAAAGCTTTGAGCGGGAGTTTAAAACCCCTTCCATCTCGGCGATTTCTTTCATTAAATCTTCAATATCCGCCGTGCGCTTTAAAATATATTCGCGGTTTAAGTGGCGAAGCTTTATTTCCGCAACGTATTCCGCCTGAATTTCGTCTATTCCGAAGCCTATCATCAGGTTCGGCACAACCTGTGCTTCCTCGTCGGTCTCGCGCACGATTTTGATAGCCTTATCAATATCAAGCAGTATTTTTTCAAGACCCTTTAAAAGGTGCAGCCTGTCCTTTGCCTTTGATAGCTTGAAGTAAACGCGGCGGCGCACACATTCCTCCCTGAACGCCACCCACTCGGAAATAATTTCCTTAACACCCATAACGCGCGGCGAGCCTGCAATTAAAATATTGAAGTTGCAGGAAAAGCTATCCTCAAGCGGGGTCATTTTCATAACCTTTTTCATAAGTTTTTCCGGGTCTGCCCCGCGCTTTAGGTCAATTGTTATTTTAAGACCGTTCAAATCGGTCTCATCGCGAATATCGTTAATTTCGGTTATTTTTTTAAGCTTTGCAAGCTCTATTACCTTTTCTATAATCGCTTCACTCGTGGTAGTGGGCGGTATTTCGGTAATATCTATGCAGTTCTGCGATTTATCGTAAGCGTATACGCCCCGTACCCTAAAGCTGCCGCGGCCCGTTTCGTAAATTTTTTCCATAGCCGCGCGGTCGTATAAAAGCCTGCCGCCTATAGGAAAATCGGGGGCTAAAAGCGTATCCGCCACATTTATATCGTTATCCCTTATATAGCCAATGGTCGTCTCGCATACCTCGCGCAGGTTAAACGGGCAAATTGAGCTTGCCATGCCTACGGCAATACCCGTGTTTGCGTTTACAAGCACCGAGGGGAATGTAACCGGGAACAGCGTAGGCTCTTTCATGGTAGCGTCGTAGTTATCCACAAAATCTACCGTGTCTTTATCAATATCGGCAAAAAGCTCCGCCGCAATTGGGGATAGCTTTGCCTCGGTATAACGCGAGGCAGCATATGCCATATCGCGCGAGTAGGCTTTACCGAACGAGCCCTTAGAGGCAACATACGGGTGCAGAAGCGCCTGATACCCCTCTGACAAACGCACCATAGTCTCATAAATAGCCGCGTCGCCGTGGGGGTTTAACTGCATTGTGCGCCCCACAATATTAGCCGATTTTATTGTGCTGCCCTTTAAAAGCCCCATATTATACATGGTATAAAGCAGCTTTCTGTGCGAGGGCTTAAAGCCGTCTATTTCAGGTATCGCACGGGATACTATAACGCTCATGGCATAGGGCATATAGTTGGTTTCAAGCGTGTCGGTTATCGGCTGCTCTACCGTAAGCCCCGCGCCGGCAATGTAAGCGTTTATTTTAGGCTTTACCGACTTCGGCTCTTTCTTCTTTTTAGTCGCCACAAACTTCCTCTTTTCTAAAATTTGTAATATCTAATGTCTAACATCTAATATCTAACGTCTAATCAGGATAAGTCTGCCTCATCAAGATACATATAGCCGTTTTCGGCTATAAAGTCCTTTCTGCCCTGCAAATCGTCTCCGAGCAGCAAATCAAACATCTGCGAGGTACGTTCGGCATCCTGCGGCATAACCTTTATAAGACGGCGCGTTTCGGGGTTCATTGTGGTAAGGTTCATCATATCGGGCTGGTTTTCGCCAAGTCCCTTTGAGCGCTGAATGGTGTACTTGCCGTCCCCTATTTTATCAAGAATATCAATCTTTTCCTTTTCGTCATAGGCAAAGTAGGTCATATCCTTTGTGCCTATTTCGTAAAGCGGGGTTTCGGCAATATAAATTTTACCCTCGTTTATAAGGGTGGGCATAAGCCTGTATATCATTGTAAGAATAAGGGTGCGAATCTGAAAGCCGTCCACGTCCGCGTCGGTACAGATTATGACCTTATTCCACCGCAGCGCCGAAAGGTCAAAGGTAGCAAGCCCCTTGTTCGCCTTGGACTTTACCTCAACCCCGCAGCCTAACACCTTAATAAGATTGGTTATAATTTCGCTTTTAAACACCTTTTCGTAATCAGCCTTAAGGCAGTTTAAAATTTTGCCCCTTACAGGTATTATTGCCTGAAATTCGGCGTTTCGCGCTAATTTGCAGGAGCCTAAAGCCGAATCGCCCTCAACTATAAATACCTCGCGCTGCTCTACGTCCTTTGAGCGGCAGTCTACAAATTTATCCACCCTGTCAAGCATAGAATTTGAAGATTGCAGGGTCTTTTTAAGGTTGATGCGCTCCCTTTCGCTGCGCTCGCGGCTGCGCTTGTTTACAAGCACCTGGTCGGCTATTTTATCCGCTTCGGCTTTATTTTCAATAAAATATACTTCAAGCTGATGCCGCAGGAAATCGGTCATAGCCTCGTATATAAATTTATTGGTAATAGCCTTTTTGGTCTGGTTTTCGTATGAGGTTACGGTTGAAAACGAGGAAATAACCAGCACCAGACATTCTTCAATATCCGAAAAGGTGATTTTGCTTTCGTTCGATTTATATTTGCCGCTTTGCTTTATATATGCGTCTATCTGTGAAACAAAGGCGCTGCGGGTAGCCTTTTCGGGCACGCCGCCGTATTCAAGCCAGCTTGAATTATGGTAATACTCCTTTAAGGTGTGGCGGTTTGAAAAGCAAAGCGCCGTGTTTATTTTAACCTTGTATTCGGGCTTGTCCTCGCGGTCTCTACCCTTTCTTTCGGTCTGCCAAAATTGCACGGACGAAAGCCTTTCTTCGCCCACGGTTTCGTTCACGTAATCCTTAATACCGTTTTTATAAACAATTTCCTGCTGCACAAAGCGCGCGCCCTGCTGCTCTTTAAAAATAAACAGCAGCCCGTCGTTTACAATTGCCTGCCTTTTAAGGGTATCAAGAAAATACTCGGTGGGAATATTAACGTCGGTAAAAACCTCAATATCGGGCTTCCAGCGGGTTTTAGTGCCTGTGTCCTTACCGTCGTAGGGCTCTTTTTTAAGCCCGCCCACATTGTAGCCTTTTTCAAAGTGCAGGTTATATTTAAACCCGTCGCGCTTTATTTCCACGTCCATATATTCCGAGGAATACTGGGTAGAGCAAAGACCCAAACCGTTTAAGCCTACCGAATACTCATAGTTTGCGCCGTCGTTCGTGTTGTATTTACCGCCGGCATACAACTCGCAGTATAAAAGTTCCCAGTTAAAGCACTGCTCTTTATTATTAAAATCAACAGGTGCGCCGCGCCCGAAATCCTGCACCTCAATAGAGCCGTCGGCATACTTTGTAACAACTATCTTCTGCCCGTAGCCCTCGCGCGCCTCGTCTATCGAGTTTGATATTATTTCAAAAACCGAATGTTCGCAGCCGTCAAGCCCATCCGAGCCGAAAATAACGCCCGGGCGCTTTCGCACCCTGTCGGGGCCTTCAAGCTTTTTTATACTGTCGTTGCCGTATTCCGCGGTGGTTTTCGCCATTAGACGTATCTCTCCTTATTATAATAACTTAAAATATATTATACACCATTTTTTACCCTGCCGTCAAGTATTTATAATTCAGAACTACCGCCTGTATTTTTTAAATTTATCGGTATAGACAATACAATCAGGTTACAATGCTTCCCATAGCGGAAAATTTGTCCGTTTGTATTCTCTTTGCAAATAAATTGCCTATTGACATTTGGGGTATAATATAAACATAAACAATAAAAGAACAGGAGACGGTTTATATGTCAAAAAAATTAGTTGCTTATTTCTCGGCAAGCGGCGTTACAGCCGGCGTTGCAAAACAGCTTGCAGAGGCGGCGGGCGCCGATATATATGAAATCAAGCCCGAAACGCCGTACACCCCTGCCGATCTTGACTGGACGAATAAAAAATCGCGCAGCTCTGTTGAAATGAGCGATAAAAGCAGCCGCCCCGCAATTTCGGGGGAATGTGCCGATATTGCGGGGTATGACGTTATTTTCCTGGGTTTCCCCATTTGGTGGTATGTAGCGCCTACAATAATCAACACTTTTCTTGAAAGTGCCGATTTTTCGGGTAAAACAATCGTTCTTTTTGCAACCTCGGGCGGCAGCGGCTTCGGCAAAACCGTTTCGGAGCTTAAATGCAGCGTTGCAGACGACACCAAAATAATTGAAGGCTGGCTTTTAAACGGTAAGCACACCGTAAAAGAGCTTACCGATAAAATAAACGCACTCGGCATTTAAAAGCTCCCCCGCACTGTGAGAATATACAAACCAAAGGCTCCCTTCTTTTCGGCTTTGCCGAAACAGAGGGGAACTGTCGAGTGAAACGAGACTGAGGGGTATTTTCTAAAATCTAACGTCTAACATCTAATATCTAAATTGGCTGAGGGGTATTTAAAATTTAGACCTTTTCGGGAAAGGCATATTTTCAGGCAGACCCAAAATGTAATCTGCCGAAACATTATAAAACTTGCAACGAAAAATCAATCTTTCAATGGGCAGCGGATGCACGCCTCTTTCGTACTTGCCGTAATAGCTTGTATCTATTCCCATAGCCTTTGCTACGGTTTTTTGGTCTGAGTCTCTGTCCTCTCTTAAATCTTTTAGAATATCATAGTACTTTTTCATAAGACATATAACTCCTTTTTGTTTGTAAATGCAATTATATCAGCGGTGAATTTTATAAGGGAGCCAAAAAGTTTGCAAAAAACAAATTATTCTATAACCGTCTTTTTTCTTGAAACGTCGATTAAAACGGTCGTACCCTCGCCCACCGCCGACTCGGCGCTTATTTTATGCCCCAAATTTTCGCAGATTTGCCTGCACAAATAAAGCCCCAGTCCGCTTGCCTGTCTGTCGCGCCTGCCGTTGCAGCCGGTGTAGCCGTTTTCAAAAATGCGGGGCAGATCTTCTGCCGCTATGCCTATTCCCGTATCCTTTATTACAATTCTGCCGTTTTCAAAATATACCGATATTTCGCCCGTCGGGGTGTATTTAAGCGCGTTTGAAAGCACCTGATCTATAACGAACGAAAGCCACTTTTCATCGGTTATTATCTGCGCCTCGGCGGGGGTGTAACTAAGGGTTAATTTGCGCTCTATAAACTCGCCCGCAAATTTTTTTACAGAGCGGCGTATTATTTTATCAAGGTCGTATTCCTTTATTAAATAATCGGTGCTGTCTGCATTGAGGCGCAGGTAAGTCAGCACCATTTCAACGTATTGCTCAATTCTGAAAAGCTCGTTTGAAAGCCTGCGGGCGGCGTGCGCGTCCTCGTTTTGCAGCGCCAGCTTCATTGCGGCTATGGGCGTTTTAATTTGGTGCACCCAAACGGTGTAATAGCTCACCGTATCGGCAAGCCGCCTGTTGTTTTCGGCTGAAAGCCCTGTATAGCCCCGTTTTAAAATGTCTATAAGATTTTGGTAGTCCTCTTCGGTTATGCCGTCGGGCAGGGGCAGGTCTTCAAGCAAAATTGCATCAGGGTTTTTAAGCCCCGATAAGGACGTGTGCAATTTACGCACGCGCAAAAAATCAATAATCGCAAAAATTACCGCCAGCAAAGCGCAAAGTGCCGCGGGGTAGAGCACCGCCCCGGGCGGCAAACGGTAAAAATAAAACGAAAGCGCAAAAACAGCGCAAAAAGCAGCGCCCGCGGCTATGTACCGTTTGCGCTGCTTTAAGTATTTCAAGAAAAGCCCCATAGCAATTCCTCAATTCTCAATAATATACCCCACGCCGAATTTCGTGGTTATAAAGCCCTCAAGCCCAGCCGCCTCAAGCCTTTTTCTAAGGCGGTTTACGTTTACCGAGAGCGTGTTTTCATCCACAAAGCTGTCAGTCTCCCACAGCTGTTCCATAAGCCTTTCGCGGCTGACGACTTTACCCTTATTTTTCATAAGGGTGAGTAAAATGCGGTATTCGTTCTTTGAAAGAGGTATTTTTTCGTTTTTATATAAAAAGCTGCCGTCGCCCGTGTTAAGCATAGCGCCCTTATGCTCCAAAACAGGAACGGAAGGCGCAAAATCATAGGTTCTGCGCAGCAGCGCCTGTATTTTGGCAATAAGCACGCTGCCGTCAAACGGCTTTGCTATAAAATCATCCGCGCCCATATTCATTGCCATTATCATATTCATATTATCCGCCGCAGAGGAAATAAAAATAACGGGCACGTTTGAAACGCGGCGAATTTCACCGCACCAGTGGTAGCCGTTGAAAAAGGGCAGAGAAATATCCAAAAGCACTATATGCGGGTCAAATCGCGAAAACTCTGCCATAACGCCATGAAAATCCGTTACTATGTGCGCGGTTATATCCCACGCTTCCGCCTGTTCGCGCACGCCCTCGGCAATTCCGCGGTCGTCTTCAACTATAAGCAGCCGATACATATATTATCACCCTATTTAATAAACGAAAAGCCGAGCACCGCCACGCCTAATACCACCAGAATAATGCCTGTGGCGATATTGAGGGAACGCGGGCTTGCTTTGTTTGCTATTTTCGCCGCTATGCGGGCAAATATAAGCGTGAACACAACGCAAAGCACAAAGGGCAGCATATCGGGCAAGCCGCCTATTGCAAAGTGCGAAACAGAGCCTGTAAGGGCGGTAAAGGTCATTATAAAAACGCTTGTTCCCACGGCGGTTTTAAGCTCGTAGCCCATAACGCTTGTAAGCAGCAGGAGCATCATCATTCCGCCGCCCGCACCCACAAAGCCGCAAATAAAGCCGACCGCCGCCCCGCAAAGAGCGGACTTTATAATCCGGGTTTTAAGCGGTATTGCCGCCATATCCTCTTTTGTGGTCATAACCGGCTTTACTATAAACTTTATTCCGAGCAGCAGCGTCATAAATACTGAGAAATTGCCCATTGCGGCAGAGGGCACAAGGCTTGATACATAGCTGCCCACAACCGTGAAAAGCAGCACGCTTGCCATCATAACAACGCCGTTTTTAATATCAAGATTTTTATTTTTGCCGTATGTATAGGCGGAAACGGCGCTTGCCAGCACGTCCGACGCGAGCGCGATTCCCACCGCGGTATACGGTTCAATCCCCAAAAAGGTTACAAGCATAGGAGTTATTACCGCCGCGGCGCTCATTCCCGCAAAGCCCGTGCCGAGACCTGCACCCATACCCGCAAGTAAACAAATTAAAATCGTTTTAAATATTATCATCCTTTTTTTCCTCCGCAGCTTCGGCGCGGTCAGCCCTTATATCCCGTATGAGCGTATAAACTATATATGCGCCGAACAGTACAAAAACTGCGGTGAGCGCCATAAAAATATAGCCGTAAGGCTTTTTTTCTGTCTTCTTCGCAGCGCCCTCTCCGAAAGAAAGGGTGGAAAAAACCTTTTCGGCGTAATCGGTATTTTCGCCCGAAGCGGTATAAAATGAAAGGGTATATTCCTTTTTTGAGGTCACGGTTATATACTGAATAAGGGTGAATTTTCCGCCGCTGTCCTCAGATAGGGCGGTAGCCTTAATAAATTTTATGCCGTTTTGCGCCACCGTTTCGGTGTGAAAGCCCTCGCCCGCTATTTCGGGGGCTAAGGCGGCAATTTTATCATCCGAAAGACCTTTAAGTTCACCCACGCTTTCAGAAAAAGCGGTTGAGTTTTCATAAAGCCTTATCTGCTTTGTGTTTTTTTCGTTAATGGCGAGATAAATTATGCCGTTGTTATAGCAGTAGTTATCAAGCGAATCGGCTGTTTCTTCCAATATTTCCGCAATTTTTTCGTTCGACTGCTTATCGCCGTAGACAAAAAACTCCTTACCGGGGTTTTCGGTAATTTCGGCGGCGGAAAGTGTGAGAGAAAGCGTTAAAACCGCAAATACAAGCGCCGACAGGCGCTTTATGCCCGCCCTAAGCATTATTCTGCCTTTTTGCGGCGGTAAGCGTGTTTTGCATAAGCATTGCAATGGTCATAGGTCCTACGCCGCCGGGCACGGGAGTTATGGCAGAAGCCTTTTCCTTTACCGCGTCAAAATCCACATCGCCGCAGAGCTTGCCGTTTTCGCGGTTCATACCCACATCTATCACCACAGCGCCGGGCTTTACCATATCCTCAGTTACAAACTTTGCCTTGCCTACCGCAGCCACCAAAATATCCGCGTTTCGGCATATTTCTTTAAGGTTTTTAGTTTTTGAATGACATACCGTAACCGTGCCGTTTGCGTGCAGCAAAAGCATTGCCATAGGCTTGCCCACAATGTTTGAGCGGCCTATTACCACGCAGCTTTTACCCGCAATTTCTATACCCTCGTATTTAAGCATTTCCATTATGCCCGCAGGCGTGCAGGGTACAAAATCATAATCGCCTATCATTATGCGCCCTACGCTGTAGGGGTTAAATGCGTCAACGTCCTTTTCGGGTGCTATGCTGTTGATTATCAGCTTTTCATCAAGGTGGGGCGGCAGCGGCAGCTGGCAGAGTATGCCGTTAATGCTTTTCTTATTATTAAGCGTATTTATAAGCTCTAAAAGCTCTTGCTCGGTAGTGCTTTCGGGCAGAGCGTATTCCTCTGAAACAATGCCGAGCGCCTCACACGCCTTTTTCTTATTCGCAACATATATTTTTGAGGCGGGGTTTTCGCCAACTATTATAACCGCAAGCCCTACCGTAACGCCGCGCGCGCTCAGTGCCGATACTTCGCCCTGTATGCGCGCCTTTACGGCTGCGGATATTGCCTTTCCGTCAATTATCCTGCTCATGGGTTTCCTCCTGTATTTCCTCGGTCGGCTCGTCCGCATTATCGGCAAAAACCGCCTCGTAATCATCGGGCTCGGCTTTTTCCGCCGCACGGCGGCTGAAAACTACCAATAATACCGCGCTCGTTATGCAAATTGCAAACGAAAGCAGACAGGAGACCTTTATATTGCCGAGCATAAGGCTGTCGGTTCTCAGCAGCTCTATTATACCCCTGCCGAAGCCGTACCACACGCAGTACATAAGGGATATTTCACCGCTGAATTTACGCTTTTTACTGAAATGATTAAGTACGAAAAAGCCCGCCAAGCACCATATGGATTCATAGAGAAAGCAGGGGTGAACAAGCCCCTCGCCCATTTCCGATATTGTTTTATCGCTCTGCATACCCCACCAGCTGCTGCCGGTGAACGCGCCGTATGCCTCCTGATTTACAAAGTTGCCCCAGCGGCCTATACCCTGACCGATAAGAAACCCGGCGGACGCCACGTCGAACATATTGAGTATGTTTACCTTGCGTATATAGCACATAATTCCGCCCGATACAAACGCGCCTATAACCCCGCCGTAAATGGCAAGCCCCGCAAAACCCGAGGAATTACCGAATCCGAAAAAGTCCTTAATGCCGTCTAATTTCTCGCCGTCAAATATAACATAATACGCACGGGCGGAAAGTATTGCAACAGGTGTTGCAACCAGTATAACATCAAGCATTTTATCGGGGTTAAGCCCGTAGCGGCCGGCTTTTTTAAGCCCGTAAATAAGCGCCAGCAAAAAGCCTGCGGCTATAATTATGCCGTACCAGTATATATCCCAGTGCTTTGAACCCAGCGGTATTGTGAAAGCAACGGGCGAAAGGGTGAATTTAAGCCCGAAAAGCGTTACGTTATAGCTCATATAAATTACCTCTGCTCCTCTGTGGGTTCAATTACCGAAAGCACCGATTTATCCGCGTCTAACAGCTGCAGGCGCTTTAAAACGTCCTCGGCGGTAATGTTTTTAAGATATTTAAGTTCATCAAACAGGCCGCACCCGAACATAGCGCAGTTTACAAGATTCATTGTAATGCTTTCCACGCTGTTGAAGGAGCGCACCGCGTCGCCGTACATTCCGCAGCGAACGGCGGAAAACAGCTTTTTATCAATTCCGTCGGTCTTAATTCTTTCAATTTCCGCCTTAATTTCGGCGGCTACTTTTTCGGGGTCTGACGATTCACCCTCAAACATCACTGCCGCGTAGCCGTGACCCGTGAAATACTCAAAGCCGAACTCATCGTTTATAAGCCCCGCGTTTATCAGCCTTTTATAAAGGGGAGAGGCGTCGCCCGCTATTATTTCAAGCAGCAGCGCGGTGGCAACCTTTTCCTTTACGGTGCGCTCGGGCGCGCTTACGGGCTCTTTAAAGCCTAAGCAGAACATAGGGTACGCAACCGCCATTTTCTGCGATACGAAATTTTTCTGCACGGTATCGGGCTCATCACAGCCTATGCGCGTAATTTCCACAGGCTCCGAGGGCTTCAAAGCGCCGTTTATCTGCGATAAAACCTTTTCGGTGTTCACATTGCCCGCAATGCAGATAAACATATTTGAAAGGTTGTAAAACGTGTTGTAGCAGCTGTATAAAAGTTTATCGTCTATTTGCGCTATCGACTCCACCGTGCCGGCAATATCAATTTTAACCGGGTGGTTTTTATACATGGCGCCCAGCATATTAAAGGTGACGCGCCAGTCGGGGCTGTCGTCGTACATTCTTATTTCCTGCCCGATTATCCCCTGCTCCTTGCTTACTGTCTGCGCAGTGAAATAGGGCGACTGAACAAAATCAAGCAAAATCGCAAGGTTATCGTAAAACCTGTCGGAGCAGGCAAAAAGATAGCAGGTGCGGTCAAACGAGGTAAAGGCGTTTGCCGCCGCTCCCGTTTCGGCATATTTTGTAAAGGCGTCGCCGTCCTCGCTTTCAAAAAGCTTATGCTCCAAAAAGTGCGCAATGCCCTCGGGCACGCTTACCTTCTCGCCGTTTACCGCAAAGCAGGTGTCAATAGAGCCGTATTTTGTGCCGAATATTGCATAGGACGAATTATACTGCGGCTTTTCAAGAATATATATTTTAAGCCCCGAGGGGTGCACCGCCTTAACGTAGCTTTCGCCTATATCGCTTTCAAAAACCTCTTTTTGCATTACTTTTCCTCCTTCGGCAAAAGCTTGTATACCGTGTGCAGCTTTACTCCGTTTGCCGCGGCGATTATTTCATCGCGCGTTACGGCGCTTATTTTCTCCGCAATATCCTCGGGTGAATAAAGATTTTTATTAACGGCTTTAAGCGCGTACCATAAATCCAACAGCGGCTGACTGTCATTATAAGAATTAAGCGAATCCCTTAGACTTTTAACCGATGATGAAAACTCAAAATCGGTAAACTCGCCCTTTTTCATTATTTCAAGCTGCTCTGAAATTGCTTTTTCAGCTTTTTCGGCGTTTTGCTCCTCAACGCCCGATTCAACGGTTATAAGCCCCTTTACGCGCGAAGAGGAGGCGGAGCAATAGTAGCAAAGGCTCATTTTTTCACGCACGTTATCAAAAAGTCTTGAATACGGTCCGCCGCCGAAAATATCGGTCATAACCATAAGCGGCATGGTGTTATCGTCGTCCCCCGCCGTATCGGAAGAAAAGCCCATAACAAGCTTGCCCTGCTGTATGGCCTGCCGCTCGGTAACGGTGCGGGGTGCGGCGGCAGCGGCTGTCGGCTGACTTTTTGTGCAATCGGTTATATTATACCTTTCGGTATTTTCAAAGCGGCGGCCTATTTCTTCAAAAAGCCCCTGCGGTACCGCCGCGCCTATAACCTGAACGCGGATATATGCGGTGGCAAGCATTTTTTGCCACATTTCATAAAGCGAGGCTTCGGTTATCGCCTCAATATCCTCCACCGTTCCGCACTTAGGTGTGCCGTAGCAGCTGCCCTTATACATTTCTTCAATAAGGCGGTTTTTGGCGTATACGCGCTTTTCGCTCATCTCTCCCTTTACGTGTTCTATTGCCTTGCGCTTTTCTCTTGCCAAATCATCGGCGCAAAAAGCGCCGTTTTCCGCCTTAGGCTCGAAAATAAGGCTTAAAAGCATATCGCAGGCGCGCTTTATAAGCGACTCGCTTTCAAAGGTGTATTTATCGTTTATAACCGACATTCTCAGCTTTAAAAGTTGGTAATCGCCCAGCTTTTCGGCAACCGCGTCAAGCTGAGCGCCGTAAAGCCGCTCAAGGCGGTAGTTAAGCACCGAAAAATCGGGGTATTTTTCGCCGCAGGTGGTAAGCACAAAGGGCAGCAGCGCATAAGAAGCGGCAGTCTCTTTTTGCAGCGGCAAATAAAAGTTAAAGGATATTGACGTAGTGTTGAACCTTTCGTTTTTAACGAAAAGCCCCTCTACGCCCTCTGAAATGCGATATACTTTAGCAGCCATTTTTTCCTCCCTGAAAATCAGTTGAAATCAGTTCCGAGACTGTCGGAGCTGTCGTCTCCCTTATAGGAATTTACATAGATTGTAACCGCGCTGTCGGGGCTTATCTGCGTGCCGTATTTCGGCTCCTGCTCAAGCACCGCGCCCGGCTTTTTGTTTTCATCGTACTTTTCAAGCACCTCTATATTATCGTACAAAAAGCCCTGTTTTAAAAGCTCAAGCTTTGCGTTAATTTCTTCAAGCCCCACAACGTTTGCAATTTTTACCTCTTTTGGTCCCAGACTTATTGTAACCTCAATTTTGGTATCTCTTGCAACCTGTGTGCCCTCTGCAAGCGATTGGGCGCAAATTTGCCCCTTGGCGTATTTATCGTTAAATTCCTTGCCCTTTATAACAAAGCTGAATTTTTCGTAATCCTCATTATCAGCAAGCTCGGCGTAATATTTGCCAGTAAGAGAGGGCACCGAGAAAAGCACCGCGCTTTCGGCAGCACCGCTGTCAATAGTGCCTATGGAAGCAACGCTCGGTGCGGCGGTGGATACGCTGCCGCTCTGATCCGACGCATTTTTATTGCCGAAAATATCCTTTTTAAACACCGTAAAAACAAGTATTGTCACAATTCCCATAAACACTGCGGCAGTGCAGGCGGCGGATATTATAACATACTTTGCCGTGCCGCCCTTTTTCTGCGGCTTTTGTGCGGTGGCAGCGCGTTTTTCGGGTGCGGCGTTTTTCTTCTGCGGCTCGCCCGTTTCGGCGTAAACCAGTTCGTTTTTAAAGTCCTCAATATTCTGCGTGCGGTTTTTCGGCATTACCTGCAAGCCGTTCGCCAGCGCCTGCAAAACGTGGCGCGGCAGCTCCTCGGCAAATTTTGCGGGAATGGTCATTGAGTCGTTTTTAAGCCTTTCGGGAGCCTCGGGCGGAACCGTGCCTATAAGCACGTTAAAAAGCACCGCGCAAAGCCCGTAAACATCGGTATATGTGCCGGGCAGCAGCCTTTCCGAGTTATATTGCTCTGCAGCGGCAAAGCCTGGGAAAAGCTCGGGCTCAAGACCGCCGTCGGCTGTGCGCAGGCGCTTTACAGAATAGCCCGAAATGCGCAGCTTTCCGTCTCTCCCCACAAGCACGGTATTACAGGATATTCCGCCGTGAATTATACCTATATCGTTCATACCCTTAACGGTATCTATAAGCGGCAGAAAAAGCGGGCGCGCCTGCTCCCATTTAAGAGTGCCGCCGTTGCGCTGCAAAAACTCCGCCATGGTTATGGTGGCAAAGCTTTGCGAAACGGCATACACCGTGCCGTTTTCTTCAAAAACACTGAGAACGGGTATAAGCGCGGGCAGCTCTGATGAGCTTATTTCGCGGTTTATTTCCATAAACTCCATTAAGCCCTCGTTAAATATATATTCTCCCCCGCTTATTATCGATACGGTTTTATCGGGGTTTCTCTCGGCAAAGCCCGCGGGGAAATACTCCCTTATGCTCACGGCGGTATCGTCGGCAGTATCCCAGCCGATATAGGTTATTCCCTCGCCGTTGCGTTTTTTCGCCTGACCCACCATATAGCGGTTATCAAGCGTAAAGCCTACCGGCAGGCAAACATCGGGATTGCGGCTTGATGAGTCATAGCCACATATAGGACATATTTTTTCCCCGCCGTTATCGTTCATACAGCTGGGGCAGAGTCTTTCGGTGTTTATCATAAACTTCCTCCGAGTATATTTATAAGTAAATTATACCATATCTGTCAAGTCGCGGCGGTAAACGCCGCCTGCCTGCGCTTTGCCTTTTTGCTTACCGTGCCGCCGGGGGCTATGGGTATCATTTCTTTAAACACGCAGGTGTGGCGCTCGGTTATTACCCTGTCCTCGTGCAGCGAGCCGAAATACCAGTGGCGGAATTTGCAGGAACGCCCTATTTCTTCAAGGTAGCCGTTAAGCTTGTTTATGCGGTCAGCGTCGCCCCTGCGCAAAAGTATGGCGCTTTTTACAAGCGAGGGCGGCTCGTGGGTTATAATATAATCGACACTAAGCCCCGCCGCGTCAAGCCGCTTTGCGCCCTCTGCCATTTCAAAGGGCGTAGGCTCCTCCTCGCGCCACCAGTTGCCCGAGGCTATGCGCATATCCTTATCGTTGCTTTCACCCCCGCCGAAGGTGAAAAAGCTGTTGCCCTCAATTTCAAAAATCTGCCCGCGCATAAGGTGTATAAGGTTGCCCTTTATTCTGTGCACCATTCCGCCGTGCCAGTAGGTCACGCGCGCTTTGTTTATGGTGGTAAGGTTATCGTGTGTGCCGTCTACAAACGCGGTTACAAACCGCCTTGTCGCAAGGTAGTCTATCACCTGCTTTTCGGTTTTTCCGCCATCGAATATATAGCCGAAATCACCGCAAACTATAAGCACGTCTCCGCTTTTTAATTTTCTGAAATTTTTATCGTACAGCCGTTCAAGACAGCCGTGCGTATCTCCCGTAATATAAACCGTAAATTTCACCTACTTAAAAAAATTAGGTCTTTAAATTTGAAAATTATATGATATAATAGCATTATACTATATTTCAAGGGAGATTTCCATGCCTAAAAAAATAATTTACGTTTTTTTAACTATTTTAACGGTCGTGGCTGTTATTTCTCCGGCTTTTACCGCCTCGGCGTATGAAATTACGGGCTTTGAGGTATCGGCAAAGGCAGGTATGCTTGTATCTATGGATACGGGCGAGACGCTGTACTCCAAAAATATTGACGAAAAGGTATACCCCGCCTCAATAACCAAAATTATGACCGTAACGCTTATGCTCGAAAGCGAAAAGTACGACCCTACAGGCAAGGTTGCCATGTCAAAAGAGGTTGACAGGCTGATAACCGGCACGGGCAGCGCGGTTTCAAACCTTAAAATCGGGGAAGAAATAACCCAGCTTGACTTGGTTTATACCGTGCTTATGTCCTCTTTCGGCGATTGCGCGTACTTAGCGGCGCTGTATTACGGCGGCAGCGTGGAAGCGTTTGTTGAGCAGATGAATAATAAGGCGGCGGAACTGGGGCTTACGGGAACGCACTACAGCAACCCCGTGGGGCTGCACGATGAACAGACCTACACCACCGTGCGGGATATTCACACCCTTGCTACCTACGCCCTTAAAAACGAGACCTTTAAAACCGTTTGCGAAACGGCGCGCTACACAATAGAGGCTACCAATATGTCGGGCAAGCACACCATTTCCACCACCAACTATTTGCAGGACCCCAATACAAACTACTATTACCAATACGCAAGGGGTGTTAAAACCGGCTTTACCGATGAAGCGGGCAGGTGCCTTGTAAGCACCGCGACCTATAACGGCTACAATTATATGTGCATACTTATGAACTGCCCCGCAAACGCAGGTAAAAGGTATGAGTTTATAGACTCGGCAAACCTTTACCGCTGGGCGTTCAATAATTTTTCATTCAAGCAGGTAGCGGATTCCACCGAGCCTGTTTGCGAGCTGCCGGTTGATTTATCGTTCGAAACCGATTTTGTACCGCTTTATTTTGAAAAGCCCTTTGTAACGGTGCTGCCGAATGAAGCGGACAGTTCAACAATAGTTGTAAAGCCAAAGCTTAATTACGAAAAAAAGGACGCACCTATTAAAAAGGGCGAGGTGCTCGGCACGGCGGATATTGTGTACGCCGAGCAGGTAATAGGCACGGTAAATTTGGTAGCGGGCAGCAGCGTTAAGGCGAGTAAGCTGCTTATAGCCCTCAGAGCCGTAAAGGGCTTTTTCGGCTCGTTTTATATGAAAATAGTTTATATACTTATCGCGCTTGTAATTGTGATATTTATACTTATGATAATAAGGCTCAATATTGCAAGAATAAGAAAGCGAAAGGTAAAATATATTCCATATGGAAAAAAGAAAGGCGACGACAGATATGACCGTTAAAAAAATTATAGCAATATTATCCGCAGCGGCGCTGACCCTTACATTTTGCGCCTGCTCAAAAAGGCAAAGTGAGTTTGACAGCGATACCGGCAGCGGCTACGGCACCCACCACGCAGTTATAACAGTTAAGGATTACGGCGATATAAAGCTTGTGCTTGACGGCGACACCGCCCCGATAACCGTTAAAAACTTTGTGGAGCTTGCAAAAAGCGGCTTTTACGATGGGCTTACCTTCCACCGCATAATAAAGGGCTTTATGATTCAGGGAGGCGACCCCAAGGGCAACGGCACCGGTGGCAGCGATAAAACAATACGCGGCGAGTTTTCTAAAAACGGCGTGGAAAACAACATTTCCCACAAGCGCGGGGTTATTTCCATGGCGCGCTCACAGGATAACAACAGCGCCTCCTCCCAGTTCTTTATAATGCACAAGGACGGCGATTATCTTGACGGCTCCTACGCCGCTTTCGGTCATGTTTCGGAGGGTATGGACGTGGTTGATAAAATAGCTGAAAACACACCCGTTACCGACTCAAACGGCACAGTTTCAAAGGAAAATCAGCCGATAATAGAAAAAATAGTAATAACCGATTAAAAACCAACACACCCCTGCGATGATAACAGGGGTGTGTTATTTAATGCTTTAATATGGGTGATATCCGCTTATAAACCGCAAAGCAAACGGCGGTATCTATCATACCCTTAACAAAGGTAAACGGCACATTAAAAATAAGCAGCGATTTAAGCAGCGTGTCGGACGCGGGCAGAATTGCTTTGTACATTCCTATAATTGCGTTCATAGGCATATTGTAAAGCACCACGTAGGCGGGGTAAACCACAAAATAGTTGGTTACAACGCTTATTGCCGCCATTGCAAACGCACCCGCAGCCGCCCCCAAAAACGCGTTTTTGCGTGTTTTTTTATGCCTGTAAAAAAGCCCTTCAACGCCCAGAAACACCGCGCCCTATAAAAAATTTGTAAGCTCGCCCACGCCTGCGGAGCCGGTAAACGGCAGGTGAGCTAAGTTCTTGATTAAGCACACCAAAATACCGTACTGCGGACCGAAGGCATACGCCGTGATAATTGCGGGTATTTCTGAAAAATCCAGCTTGATAAACGGCGGAATAATAAACGGCAGCGGAAATTCAAGCAGCATAAGCACAAAGCCCAGCGCACCCATTATACCGCTGACTGCAAGACCCCTTAAAAATTTTTGTTTTTTCATTAAAAATCATTTCCTTTCTTTTCAGGGGAAAAGAAAAGCCCGCGCTTTAAAACGCGGGCGTAAAAAATGCATACAGCACATTTCTTCTTTCATCCGGACTGTACCGTCGGCTCAGGAATTGCACCTGATCAGCCAAAAAAGGCTCGCGGGCTTTACCGCCGGTGGGGAATTTCACCCCGCCCTGAAGATTATAATTATATTATATACCTGTTTTTACTGTTGTCAATAATTATTTTTTAAGCGAATCCCTTATTTCGCGGAGCAGCAAAATATCTTCCGTAGGCTCTGCAGGCTTTACCTCTTCCTTTTTGCGCTTAAGGCTGTTCATAGCCTTAATAACAAAGAATATAACAAGCGAAACTATAAGGAAGTTTATAACCGCCTGTATAAATTTGCCGTAACATATTTCCGCGTCCTTTACGCCCTCTATTGCCGAGGGAATTGTAACCTTTAAATCGGAAAAATCAATACCGCCCATAATAAGACCTATAAGCGGGGTTATCATATCGTTTACAAGCGAGGTTACTATTGCCGTAAACGCGCTACCCATTACCACGCCGACCGCAAGGTCAATAACGTTGCCGCGGGAAATAAACTCCTTAAACTCGCCTATTAAGCCCTTTTTGCTTTTAATGCCCTCTACAATATTGATTTTTTTCTTACCCACAATTTAACGCTCCCTGTTTTTAAAATACATAAACAACTGGCATTTTATCATTCCGTTATACAGCTTTCGGCGTTTATCCGCCTCTCTGCCGAAGAAACGCTCAAATTCATCGTGCGGGCTTATAATGTAGTATTTTCTGCCGCAGCCCTCTTTAAAGCGCTGCCCCATTACGGTATACAGCTCCTCCGCCGCCTTAACGTCAAGCAGTCTTTCGCCGTAGGGCGGGTTGGTAATTACAAGACACCTTTCATCGGGCACGGTAAAATCGCGAATATCGCCGACCGCCGCCTTAACGTATTTTTTCATACCCGCTTTTTCAGCGTTTTCATTGGTTAAGGCTACGGCGTTCGGGTCATTATCAAACCCCTGTGCCCTGAAATCTATATTATGCACAATAAGGTCCTGCGCGCGCATTCTTTCCTCGCGCCATATGTTTTCGGGAATAAAGCCGAAGCGCTCAGCCGAAAAGAAACGCCTGAGCCCCGGGGCGGTATTGGTAGCCTTTAAAGCTGCCTCTATAAGCAGCGTTCCGCTGCCGCAGAACGGGTCGAACATAAGGGTATCGGGGTAAATTCTCGCAAGGTCGCACATTGCGGCGCCCAATGTTTCCTTGAGCGGCGCGTCGTTCGATTTTCTTCTATACCCGCGCTTATGCAGCCCATCACCCGAGGTATCAATCATAAGCGAGGCAACATTTTTATGAATAAAGAAACGAACGCGGTATTCCGCGCCGGTTTCCTCAAAATGCGATATGTGATATTTCTGTTTAAGCCTTTCAACAATAGCCTTTTTAATTATGGACTGGCAATCGGGTATGCTGAAAAGCGCCGAATCAATGCTCCTGCCGTTTACGGGGAAAGCGTCTGTCTTACCTATATAGTCTTCCCACGGCAGCGCCTTAACGCCGTCAAAAAGCTCTGTGAAGGTTGCAGCGCTGAATTCGCCCACGTCTATCATAATACGCTCTGCGTAGCGTGAGCAAATGTTAGCGCGCGCCAGCATATTAAGGCTGCCTGAAAGCTTTACCCTGCCGTTTTCGGCAGCAACGCTTTCAAAGCCCATACGGCGAAATTCATCAGCCGCTATGCTTTCAACACCGAAAAGGCATGGGGCAATAAGCTTTATATTATCCATAAAAATTATTTACCCGCGCCGCGCTTGGTGCGCCTTGCCTCCGGGTTTTTACGCTTTAAATCGGAGAACTTTTCGTCGCTTGTCTGTTTAAAGCGGTTCATCATTTCCTCAAAGCTCTGCGGCTCCGCCTTTTTGGGAGTCCAGGTATACGAGCCGTCGATCTTCGGCGGGGGCGAATTGCGCCTTTCCCTGCGCTCTCTGGGCTCGCTTGTTTTTTCCGGCTCAAGGGCTCTTTTAATGCTGAGTGATATTTTCCCGTCCTCCCCGACGTTCAATACCTTCATTTTAACCTCGTCGCCTATTTTAACAAATTCCTTAATATCGTTTACATAGGTACGGGCAACCTCCGAAATATGTACCATTCCCGTTTTTCCCTCACCGAGATCCACGAAAACGCCGAAGTTGGTAATTCCGGTTATTTTTCCCTCAACAATTTGTCCGATAGTTAGCTGCATAAAAGCCGAATGTCCTCCTCAAAAAATTTCAGTTTCCCGATATATCAATAAATATCTGCTCGTCCGGATAAACGTACCCTAAGCGCTCACGCGCCGCCTTTTCAATGATCTTGGTTTTCGAGCCGTCCTCAAGCATTGCCTTAAGCTCCTCAATATCATTTTTTTCGGCGGAATACTGCGCTTTAAGCTCGTTTAACTGCTTGGTGCTGTCATTCCAGGTTTTCCAAAGCCCCGCAAATGTGAACACCATATAAGCGCATACGCCGAGAATCATAATCCGCAGGATAATGCTTTTATTCCTGCGCTTTTTCTTTTTCATAATTTCAGCGCTCCAAACGTTTTTTTGATATAAATTCAGTATACAACAAACCTTACTTCTTTTTCAAGCCTTTTTTTAAACTATTTGCAAGGAATTTGAAAAAAATTCGCATTTTCTCCCCGCATTTGCAAAAAGCCTTGTCAATTGCCGTAAAAACCGCCGCCGAAACGCGGGAAATTCCGCCGAACACACGCCGCAATATGCGTATAATAAAAAGCAGCACGGGCAAAAACAGGCGCGACAGAGTAAACCTGCAAATAAAAAAACCCGCGCCCATACCTATAAACGCAAACGCGCGTAAATCCCCGCCGGTAGTGCCGAGCAAAAAACAAAAGCCTATAACGCCGCAGATAAACGAATACAGAACATCTTCAAAAAACATCGCCGCCGCGTTTCTTTTAAAGCTTTTGCGCACCGCGCGGAAAATATCGTAAATAAGGCAGAAAACGCAGCCGACCGCCAAGGATAACAAAAAGGCGATAAGCTGCGAAATATTATCTATTTCCCACATAGCTCACCTGAAAACGCGGGAGAAAAAACCGCCGTTTTTCTCGTCCGACGTATACACCGCGGCGTAAATCTTGCCCTCGGCGAATAAATCGCCGCTTGCGGTATCAAAATTCACTATGTGAAGCCCCGCGCCCTTTACCGTCAGCCTGCCGAGCACCGTTTCAAGCAGCAGCGTTTCATCATCGAACGAAATAACGTCCTTTACTCCCGAAAGCGTGAGCTTTTTTCTGTCCTCAATTATTATATTGTGATTGCTGCGAATAACCTCATCCACCGTAAACACCCCTCAATAAAATATATTGAGGGGTGCGGCGGCTTATTACTCAATAACGCGGTAAAGCCCTGCGGCGTCGTCCTTACGCACGGTCTCCGCAACCGATGTGACCTCGGCTTTGAAAAGTCTTGCCCCGAAGGATATTTCCAAAATATCCCCAACCTTAACGTCATACGACGCGCGCGCGGGCTTGCCGTTTACAGCCACTCTGCCTGCGTCGCACGCTTCATTTGCAACGGTGCGCCTTTTAATTATTCGCGCTACCTTTAAATATTTATCAAGTCTCATAACAGTCACCCTAAAAACAAGAGCCGCCCTTATGGGCGGCTCGGCTTTAAGTATTAAATTACTTAGAAAGAGAATCCTTAAGAGCCTTACCTGCTTTGAATACGGGATTCTTGGAAGCGGCAATTTCAATAGTCTGCTTGGTCTGCGGATTGATACCGGTTCTTGCAGCGCGCTCGCGTACTTCAAAAGTACCGAAGCCTACAAGCTGAATCTTCTCGCCCTTTTTGAGCTCTTCAGCAACAGTGTCGAGAAAAGCGGAAAGTGCTTTTTCGGCGTCCTTCTTTGAAATAGCTGCCTTTTCAGCAATTGATACTACTAATTCTGTTTTGTTCATTTTTAAGAACCTCCAAAAAAATTTTTCAACGATTTCTCGTTTGAAATCTGTTAGGCACAAGCGTAAAGCTTGTACTATATATTTTTACCATACTTTAAGAAAAAAATCAATCTATTTTCGTTAAAAATTTGATTTTTCTGTAAAAGAACATAAAAACCTCGTTTTAAACCCCCGTTTTCAGCGAATAATTCTATGTTTTCTACAAAATTCAGCCAGCTTTTTTCCTTTGTCCGAATCGGGGAAATCACTTTCCGATACCGTTTTAAGGGCAATAATCAGCGCCGCGTACACCAAAGCGGCGGCAAAAACGGCAAGCAGAGTTACCCCCCGCGAGCTGCCGAGCATTACCGTAAGCCGTGCCGCAAGCCCACAAAAGACGGCTGAAGCAAGCGGCTTTAAAAATACATTCACGCTATCGGGCGCAAAGCCCACCGCCTTTATTAAAACCGCAATATCAAGCAGAAAAATCACAAAAAAGCAAAGCACAGTGCCGAGCGCCGAGCCCATAACATTGATTTTCGGTACTGACACCGCAATAATATTTACAATCAGCTTTACCGCCGTGCCGACAGCCGTGTTTAAAAGCACCGCGTTTTGCCTGCCCACCGCCTGCAATATGCCGCCCAGCGGCACCAGAAAGCCCGCGAAAAGCGCCGCAAAGCCGTAAAGTGTCAGCATTTCGCCGCCTATTACGGCGGAAGCCTCGGTATCGTATAAAAAATCGGTTATTCTGCCGCCTATTGCTATAAGTCCGCACGCAGCGGGCAGAGATATAAGCGCCGCGGTTTTAAGCACGGTGTTTATATTCTTTTTGAGTTCCGCCGTATTTCCCCTTGCTGCTGCCGCCGCTATTGCGGGCACAGCGCCCACGCCTATTACCGAGGTAAAGGCGGGCACAAGGTTGAAAACGGTATAAGCCTTGCCCCGTATGCCGTAAAGCAAAACAGGAAAAGCCGATAAATCGGGCATATCGCCGTTTTCAAAAACCGAGCGGTAAATTTCCCTTAAATCCGTGCCGCCGTTTATCAGCCCTTCAAGCCCGCTTTTTACCGTTAATGCGTCAATCATAGGCGGAATATTAACGGTAAGCGAGGTAAGCGCAATGGGTAGGGTAAGCAATATCATTTTTTTAAGAGCGGCAGCGCCGCTTTGCGGCTCGGGGCTGTTTTCAAGCATCTCAGCCGTAATGCCGTCGCCCTTCAATTTAGCGTAAATGCGGGTGTAAAGAAACGCAAAAAGCGTACCGACGGTTATTCCCGCCATTGCCGCCGCAGCGCCCCATACCGTGCTGCCCGTAAGCCGCACTGTTATAAACGCCGCACCAAGCCCCAAAATCAGCTTGCACAGCGCCTCTGTAAGCTCTGAAACGGCGGTGGGGAGCATATTGTTAAGCCCCTCGTAATACCCGCGCTCCGCCGATAAAATGCAGGAAAAAAGCACCGCGGGCGCCACCGCAAAAAGCGCGGGGGCGGTTTTACCCGTAGCGTCGGTAAGCCTTACAAATGGAATTACCAAAGCCGCGAAAACAGCCGCTCCTATGATTCCCGCTATAAGGAAAAATTTACGCGAAAGCCTGTAAGATAAGCGGGCGTCGCGGTATCTGCCCGCCGCTATATGCTCCGAAACGGTTCTCGCTGTTGCCACCGGCAGCCCCGCCATTGCAAGGGAGTAAAGCGGCGAAAATAAATCGTAAGCAGAGGAAAAAAAGCCGAAGCCCTCGTCACCTAAACAATGCGCCGAAGACAGCGGAATTTTAAAAAGAGCACCGATAAGCTTTACAATAACGGCAGATATAAGCAGCACCGCCGTGCCGTATTGCATACTGCGGCGCTTATTTTCCGCCGCGCTCAAAGCTCTGCCGCTAAGCGCGCACATTCAAGAATAAAATCCGAAAGTACGGTATCGCCCGAGTTGTTCATCTCGCGGTAAACGTCTCCCGCGCCCGCGCCCGCGTCGTCAGATATTCTGCGAACGGCGGCAAATGGTATACCCGCATAATAGCAGACATAGGCGATAGCGGCGGTCTCCATATCGCAGCAAACCGCGCCGAAATCATTTTTAAGCCTTTCGCGCAGATTATCGTCGGTCACAAAGCAGTCGCCGGTAACCGCAGTGCCGGTAACCGCTCCCGGCAGCAGTGATAAAATACGGCTGTTCAGGCGCTTGTCCGCATTGTAAATATACTCCTGCCACGGCTTTTCACAGGGCTTGTAGCCTATGCCCGTCAAGTCAAAATCGTGTTCTAAAAAGCGGGAGCAAACGCAAATATCGCCGCGGCGAACACCGTCTATCCCGCCGGATAAGCCGTAGTTAAGTATTATTTCACAGCCCATATCAACAAAATGCGCGGCGGCAGCGGCGGCATTAACCTTGCCTATGCCGCAAAAGCAGGCGTACACATCAGCCTTACCCGTTTTGAAATTAAGTATTTTTCTTTTCAGAAAATAGCTTTCCGAAAATTCACCCCTTGTCACAAGGTCGGCAAGGGGCTTAAATTCTTCATCATCGGCAACAATTATGCCGATTTTTTTGTATTCCTGCATTTGATTATTCTTCCTCGGTTTTATCCTCTTTTTCGGGCTCTGCCGCGCTTTCAAAAACGAGCTTTTCACCGCAGAAATTGCAATAAACCGAGTTTTTATCAATAGAAGCACCGCACTTGGGGCAAACGCGCTTATTCTTTATGTTGTTTATCTCGCGGCGCAGCGTCTCTATCTTCTCGGTCTTCTCGTTTATGGCGGTAACCAGTTCAGCCGCCTTTTCGTCGGTTATTTCGGCGTCCTTTATCTCGGCATAATAATATCTGCCCAGCGCCTCAAAATCCCTTGTGCGCTTAGCTTCAAGCGAGGCTATATCAAACCTCTGCTTTTGGGTGGTTACAACCTCGTTTGTCTTTTTGCAGGCAACGTCGAGCGCTTCCTTTGCTTTATTTACTGCATCATCAAAAAAATCCATAAATATTACCTCCTGTAATTAAAATTTTATCACATTTCAAAGCTTTTTTCAACCGATAAATTCACGTATCAGCGAATTTTCGGGTATTAAAGACCTATCTATCGGGTAAAAGCGTTCAATGCTTTCAAGCGTTTTCATAAAATACGTGTTATCCGCGCATTGCGCGGTCTCTTCCTTTAAAGCGGAAAGTTCGCTTTTATAAAGGCAAGGCTCGTAAATATGGAGGGTCTTAATCAGTATATCCGCCCTATCTTTAAAGCAGTAAAGGTATTTTTCCTCGCCCGCCGTTACGCCATTCCATAGGTTCAGGGTCTCTGCTGGGGAGGTGCTGCGGAATATTCTGTCCCTCAAAATTCGGCGCACAAGCCTTATTTGGCGGCTTGTAAGCAATACTTCGCCGTTTTCATCCTCAATGCTGCGGTTTACGCTTATATACGCCTTGAAAAGCTTTTTGTGCGGAATAATGCCTGTCAAAACAGGGTTTAAGGCGTGCAACCCCTCAACTATTACAATGCTGTTGCCCGTAATATCAAGCTCACGCGCGTTTTCTATACGCTTTTTCGCCTGAAAATCAAACTGCGGCAGGTATGTTTTGCCGCTTTCAAGCGCTTTATTAAAGCATTTGTTTATAAGCGGAATATCAAGCGCGTTTACCGATTCAATATCCTGCGTGCCGTCGGGCAGCAGCGGCAAACGCTCAGGCGGCAGGTAAAAATCGTCAAGCGAAATAACGTCGGTTTTAACGCCCCTTTCGGCAAGGCACCCGCGCAGCATATGCGCCGTGGTGGTTTTTCCCGATGAGGAAGGACCCGCTATTGCAATGACCTTTATGCTTTTGTTTTGTATTATTTTATCCGCCACCGCGGATATTTCGTTCCGATAGTGCCGCTCGGCGCGCAAAACAAGCTCCTCGGGGCTTATTTCGGCATAGCTATTTATTGTTTGCAGGGTACTTTTCATAGAATTTCAGAATACCGTCCTTCCGTTCCTTAAGCTCAGAAAACCGACTGATATATTCATATGGATATTTGAAGTTAAAAATGCGTTCGATATTATTTCCGCCCGGTTCTCTCATTTTTGTAACGGCAGACGCGCCGCAGGCAAGAATTGTGTGGGTTTCGTCCATAGTATAAACATTGTAAAGACATTCCGTTCCCGGCTTTGCATAGCCCACATTTTCAAGATTCCCTACGGTTTTGCTCTGCCTATACATATAGTATGGGTAAATTCCTGCGGTTTCAAGCGTTTTTTCGGCGTATTCCACCATTTCGGCAGCCGCCGCGCCCATTTGCGCCTCGGGGAAAAGCCCCGATGTGTTAAGCGTGGACGAACGCTTCATTGAAAGCGAGTGAACGGTAACGCTTTCGGGGCAAAGCGCCAGCACGCGGGAAAGCGTGTTTTCAAAGCTTAAGGGCGTATCACCCGGCAAGCCCGTTATAAGGTCGGTATTTATGTTTTTAAAGCCGCACTCCCTTGCAAGCCGAAATGCTGCCTCGGTTTGGGCGGCAGTATGCTTTCTGCCTATGTTTTTAAGCACCTCGTCGTTCATAGTCTGCGGGTTTATGCTGATTCTTGAAGCGCCCATACGCTTTATAACTTCCAGCTTTTCCTTTGTTACGGTGTCGGGTCTGCCCGCCTCTACCGTGTATTCAGCCACGCTCTGTACGGGGAAATTCTCCGCCACTGCCGACATTATTTCTTCAAGCTGCTCAGCGGTTACGGAGGTGGGCGTTCCGCCGCCCATGTATATTGTTTCAAGCTTTAAAGAAAGCTTTTTCGCTATTTCCGCCGTAAGCCTTAATTCCTCGCATAAAAGGGCTATATACTGCGGTATAAGCCTGCGTGCCTGCTCTACCGAGTGCGAAACAAAGGAGCAATAGGCGCACCTTGTTGGGCAAAACGGGATTGAAATATAAAGGCTGTAGGAGCTTTTGCCCGATAAATCGGTTATTCTTTTCTCCGCCGCAACCGTTTTTTTGCAAAGCTCTGTTTTGGCGGGCTTCACATACAGCGCGTTTTTAAAATACCGCTCCGCCTCGGTTTCGCCCTCTGCCCTGCAAAGCCGCGAAAAAAGCTTGGCGGGGCGAACGCCCGTAAGTATTCCCCACGGCGGGGTATAACCCGACGCCGCAACAAAGCAATTATAGAGTGCGGCGGCTATAAGCCGTTCGCACTCTTTCTCATAATTTTCCGCGCTGTTTTCAAGCGTTTTTTCATCGGTATAAGTATTTTCACCGAGAATAAGCTCAGCCGACAGGCGCGTTACGCCGTTTTCGCATGATAAAACGGTTACGGCGGCACGGTCGGAATTATCCCTGCTTTCGCATATTTCAATTTTTTCAAACGGAAGAAAAATTCTTATCAGCTTTTCAAGCTCATAGCCGAATGAATGACCTATTAAACACAGTTTCATTTTTACCACACAAACATATTGTTTTCTTTTTCGTACCCCACGGTAGTAAAATCACCGTGACCGGGGTAAACCTTGGTTTCCTCCGGCAGGGCTATCAGCCGTTTAAGCGATTTTTTAAGGGCTTTAAGGCTGCCGCCCGGCATATCTGTTCTGCCCACGGCGCCCGCAAAAAGCGTATCACCCGAAAAAAGGCTTTCGCCCGAAAGGTAGGAAACGCCGCCCACGGTATGCCCCGGGGTTAAAATAACCTCAAAATCAATATCGCCAACACTGAACTTTTCGCCGTCGCAAAATGTGCGGTCAGCCGAAAAGGGGGCTATGTGCGCATGGAATTTATCCGATAAATTAAGCTCGGTATCTCTGAGGGCGGGCGCGTCAAGCTCGCCTATACCTATTTCCACACCCGTTTCGTCTCTTAACGCTTCCGCCCCGCCTATGTGGTCAAAGTGCGCGTGGGTTATAAGTATCATTCGCGCCTTTCCCCCGTTCGCCTTTAAAAAATCCGCAGTAATTTCGGTTTTAAAGCCGGGGTCTATAACCACCGCCGCCTTATCGGTTGAAATTAGGTAGCAGTTTGTTTTAATCAGTCCTAAGTGTATTGCTCTGATTTCCATTTTTCCTCCATATATCGGTATCAAACAAGATTGTAACCGGTCCGTCGTTTATTAAAGATACCTGCATATCCGCGCCGAAAATTCCCGTTTCAACGCTTTTAATGCCGTTTTTCCGCAATTCCTCGCAGTAAAGCATATACAGCTTGTTTGCCTTTTCGGGTTCCATCGCGCCCGTAAACGAGGGGCGGTTGCCCTTTTTAACATCGGCGCACAAGGTAAACTGGGAAATTACCAGCATTTCGCCGTTTATATCGCAAACCGAGCGGTTCATTTTATCGTTTTCATCACAGAATATACGCAAAGCCGCCGTTTTTTTGGCAAGCAAAGCCGCGTCCTCTGCGGTGTCGCCCGTTTCGGCGCCGAAAAGCACCATAAGCCCCTCGCCGCATTTCCCCACGGTTTCGCCGTTTACCGCCACGCTTGCGTTTTTTACACGCTGAATTACTGCTTTCATTACTGATTTATCCTTTCCACGCCGAAAACGCCCTGTAGCTTTTCAAGCCGCGCTATAATGCTTTTAAGGTGCTCAACGCTTTCAGCCGAGAGCGACATTATAACTAAGCAATTGCCGCTCTTTGTTTGCCTTGCGCTTATGCTGTGCACGGGAACGCGCATATTCTGCACCGCGTTCATAACGTCTATTAAAAGCCCCTCGCGGTCGATTGCAGAAACCTGCAGGGTAGATATAAACTTTTCCGATTGAGTGCCGTCCCAGTGCGCGGGAATCCAGCGCTCCGGCTCGGGGGAATCGGCAATATTAACAGGCACGTTATTGCAATCCCGCTTATGAATTGAAACGCCGTGACCGCGTGTAATAAAGCCTATAATATCATCGCCCGGCAGCGGAGTACAGCATTTTGAAAGCTTTATAAGACAGTTATCAATGCCGTCCACCACAACGCCCTCGGACGATTTACTGCGCCGCGTTTCGGGCACGGTAACAATTTCCTGCGGCTTTTGCGCGGCGGTGCGCTTGTTGTAATCCTCTTTTATTCGCGGCATTATTTTTGAAAGCAGTATTCCGCCGTAGCCTATTGCGGCGTAGAACTCGTCCGCTCCCGAAAATTTAAGCCGTTTTGCAACATCTTCAATAAACTCCGCGTTTTCATTTTCGGGCAGCTCAATTCCGTTGCGGCGGAACTCCCGCTCAACATCCAGCTTGCCTGCGGCGATGTTTTCGGCGCGTTTTTCCTTTTTGAACCACGAGCGGATTTTTGATTTTGCCTGTGAGGTCACCGCAATATTGAGCCAGTCGCGGCTGGGCCCGTGCCCCGGCTGATTGGTGGTTAAAATTTCAATTACCTCGCCGGTTTTCACCTCGTGGTTTATGGGTACTATTTTTCCGTCAACTTTAGCGCCCACCATTTTAGTACCTATCGCCGAATGTATTGCAAAGGCAAAATCCACTATGGTAGAGCCTACGGGCAGATTTATAACGTCGCCTCGTGGAGTAACCGCAAAAACGTCCTCCTGTGATAAATCGACCTTTATGCTGCGCACAAGGTCTGAAGCGTCTGTGGAAGCCGCCTGCGAATCGAGTATCTGCCTTATCCACTCAAGCCGCCGCTCCATTTTGGCGTTATTATCGGTAATGCCCTCTTTATACTTCCAGTGCGCCGCTATACCGAACTCTGCGGTATGGTGCATTTCAAAGGTGCGAATTTGAATTTCAAAGGGTATTCCCGCACGGCTTATAACCGTGGTGTGGAGCGACTGGTACATATTAGGCTTAGGGGTGGAAATATAGTCTTTAAACCTGTTGGGTATCGGGCGGAACATATCGTGCATAATACCGAGAATATTGTAGCAGTCCGCCACGGTGTCGGTTATAATTCTTATTGCGTAAATATCGTAAATTTCGTCAAAGTCCTTGCCCTGAACATACATTTTGCGGTAAATGCCGTATATTGATTTTATTCTGCCCTGAAACGCCATTTCCACGCCCGGCATTTCTTCTTTCAAGCGGTTTTCGATACGCTGCTTTATTTCTTCCAATATCTGCTCGCGGTGCTGCTTTCTTAACATCAGCAGGTCTTCAATTTCCTTGTAGGCAACGGGGTCAAGGTGCTTTATTGCAAGGTCCTCAAGCTCCTCCTTAACGGGGCGTATACCGAGCCTGTGGGCTATCGGGGCGTAAATTTCCAGCGTTTCTACCGATTTATCCCTCTGCTTTTGCGCGGGCATTGCGTCAATCGTGCGCATATTGTGCAGTCGGTCGGCAAGCTTTATAATTATTACGCGTATATCCTGCCCCATTGCAATGAGCATTTTTCTAAGGCTCTCCGCCTGCTGCTGCTCCTTGGTGGTAAAATTAAGCCTGCCTATTTTGGTAACGCCGTCAACCAGCAGCGCCACCTCGTCGCCGAACTCGCGCTTTACATCCTCAACCGTTGCGTCGGTGTCCTCCACCACATCGTGTAGGAGGGCAGCGGCTATAGACTCGCTGTCCATTCCGAGGGATACGATTATAAGCGCCACGTTAAACGGGTGAATATAGTAATCCTCGTTTGTCCAGCGCTTTTGACCGTCGTGCTTTAAAACGCAGTATTCAAACGCTTTTTTTATAAGCTTATAATCGTACTTTCCACCGAAATCCTGCATTTGCTTATATAGCTTATCGTAATCTCTTTGCTGTGCCTCGGTCATTTTTCCGCTCCCCTTTCCAATAGCTTTTTATATGTAGGCGAATTGTGCAGGTCTCCCTTAGCGCCCGTTGTTCTTAAAACGCCGTCCGCGCCCTTTTTAATAAGCCCCAGCTCGGTCAGCACTGTCAGCGATACCTCTGTTTTGGCATAGCCGGGGTTTGTAAGCAGCAAATATTTTATACGCTCTGCGCTTGTCGGATCCGCCGCTATAGCTTTATAAACCGTTCCGGTCTCCTGCCGTGTGGGGAAAACCTCGTTTATATCAAAGCTTTTGCCGGATAAGAAAAGCTCTAAATTATCCATTTCCCTGAAAAGCCTTTCATCATCCGTTCCGCTCATTCTGAGCGCCTTTATCTGAACCGATAAATTATACTCGCCCGCGTAAAAATTGGTTTCAACCGTAACCGCCGCATCTAAAATATCGCCCTCTTTAAAGCAAAAACGCTCGGGCGTTACGCCGAAAAGCAACGCTTGAAAGGAGTTTTCACTCTTTGAAAAAATAAGGCGCAGGTGCTTCCCGCCCCCTATTGGCGTAATTCTTGCAAGGGTAACGCCGAAAAGCCCGAAAACAGGCGTCGGGTTGCCCGTACCGAACGGTTCTAACAGCTTTATCGCCTCGGATAAATCAAGGGTAAGCGCCGAGGGCTTTAATTTGCAGTCAAGCCTTAAAACGGGAGCTGTAAAGTCAATGCTTTCGGCATATTCGTTTATTTTCTCTCTGAAAGCGTTTATATTCTCTGTTTTAAGGCTCAAGCCCGCGGCTTGCCTGTGCCCGCCGAATTTTGTAAGCAGGTCGGCGGCATAGCTTATAGCCTCAAAAATCGAAAAGCCCTCAATACTGCGGGCAGAGCCTGTGGATATATCGCCGTTTTCGGAGATTACTACAGTCGGCTTGCCGTAGCGCTCGGTAATTCGCGCCGCCACTATGCCCACAACGCCCGGGTGCCAGTTTTCGCCGCTTACCACTATAACGCGGCGGTGGGAAAGCCCCTCTCTTTCTATTATTTCTGCCGCTTTTTCAAAAATACTTTTTTCTGTTCCGCGGCGTTCTGCGTTCAGCGCGTCTATGCGGTTTGCAAGCTCCAACGCCTCGGTCATACTGTCGGCGGTGAGCAGCTTAAAGGCAATATCTGCACTGCCAAGCCTGCCCGCCGCGTTTATTCTGGGGGCAATGCCGTAAGCTATGCGGGTTGCATTCATATCGTTCCTCTCAAGCCCCGCCACGCTCATTACCGCCGAAAGCCCCTTTGAGGGCGCGTTTTTCAGCTTTTCCGTTCCCAGCTTTACAATGCTGCGGTTTTCAAATTTCAGCGGCATAACGTCGGCGGTGACCGCCACGCTTAAAATATCCGCATATTCATATATCAGTTCTTCGGGCTCTTTGCCCTCTGCCACGCAAATAAGCTTAAAGGCAACCTCTGCGCCGCATATTTCCTTAAAGTCCGAGGGGCAGTCCGCCCTGTGCGGGTCTACCACTGCGTCGGCGGCGGGCAGCACTTCGCCCGGCAAGTGGTGGTCGGTAACTATTACCGCCATACCGAGTTCTTTAGCTCTTTCAACCTCTTTAACGCAGGCAATACCGTTATCAACGGTTATAATAAGTCCCACGCCGTCTGCCGCTAATTTTTCCACCGCGGGAATATTCATACCGTACCCCTCGTCCATACGGTCAGGAATATAGCAAACGCAGTTACACCCGCGGCCTTGAAGGTAGGTATGCATAATGGCGGCGGAGCTTACGCCGTCGCAGTCATAATCGCCGAAAACGGCAATTTTCACGCCGCTTTCCACTGCCTCGTTTAAAATATCGGCGGCTTTTTCAATGTCGGCAAGCAAAAACGGGTCTGAAAAACAAGGCTCATCCGATAAAAATTCCTCTAAGTCAGAGGGGTCGGTATACCCGCGCGAGGAAGCTATAAGCGCCACTATGGGGTCTACCCCACATTCCTCGGCAAGCTCCTTTGCAAGAGCCTTATCAAGCTCGGCTGTCTGCCATTTTTTCATTCCCATTTTCGTCACCCGCCTTTTTTCTCTGTATAACGGTTATTTTACCACTGTTTCGCCGTTTTTTCAACTTATTTTATAAAAATCGGCCCGTCCTATGCAAGACGAGCCGATTTTCCCCGTTTATTCGTGTAAATTTGTGCCTATAAAGCCGATTTCCTTGAAATCCTTCATATTATGGCGAATAATGTAATCTATGTAAGCCGCCGTCATTTTTGCGGTAAGTAAATACCCGGCGGGGTTTAAATGCCCGCGCAAATAAAACTTTTCTTTAAACTGCGCATTATACTCAGGTGCGTAATTAAATAAATCCAAAACATATGTGTTATCATATTTTTCGGCAAAGGCATTAAGCAGGCTGAGGTACTTTTTCTTTATTTCAAGGTTTCCGTCCTTTTCGCCCTCGCTCGGCATTGCCATAAGGAAAAATTTTGCGCGCGGCTGTATTTTTTTATACTTTTCTATAATTTCAGCATAGTAATGGGCAAAGGTCTTTTTATCCTCGACGGTAATATCGCCCGGGCTGCCCAACTCCTGCTTTTGACACAAAAGGTCGTTTACGCCCAGCGCTATTATATAGCACTGCGCGGCATATTTCGGGTTCCAGTAGCCGTTTGCGTCGGCAAAGCCTTCGCAGTATTCCTTAGCGGTCATTCCGCCGCGGGACATATTGTAAACCCTGCTGCCGCACATACGCCCCATAAACTGCCCCCACGAGTACTCAAACATATCGTGATAGCTGCTGCCGCCGTTTCCGTTATCCGCCTCAAATTCACCCGAGGAAAGGCTGTCGCCCACACAGGCAATCGTGCGGAAAATTGCGGTGTAGCCGCCGTCTGCCGGTATATTATCCAGCGGCTTTTCATCATTGTTTTCAAAAATGCTTTTAAGATTCATATAAACACTTCCTAATGTTTTTTTATGATTATAATATATATGCCGGGTAAAATCAATACTTATTGCATTATTTGCGGCTTTGCGTTATAATAATGCCGAAAGGGAAGATAATTATGCCGGATAAGCAAAGCTATTCAACAAAGGCGCGCAAATATATTTTGGATTTTCTTGAAGCCCGCGGCGAAAAAGCCGTAGGCGCCGCCGATATTATAAACCACCTGAACGAAAAAAACGCGGGCGTTAATCCCGCTACCGTTTACCGCTGCCTTAACAGGCTGAGCGCCGAACACAGGGTACTTAAAATAACCGAGGAGAAAACTCAAAAATCGGTTTACAGGCTTATAGGTAATAACCGCAACTGCAATGAGCACATACATATAAAATGCACCCGCTGCGGCAAGGTAATGCACCTTGAGTGTGAGTTTATGAAGGAAATAAAAGAGCACCTGCTTAAAAGCCACGGCTTTGCCCTGCGCTGCGAGGGCAGCGTGCTGTACGGGCTATGCAGGGATTGCGCACAGAAATAAATTACTCGGGTGCCCTCAACAGCGCACGCCTGCTTCTGTAATCGGGCATATACCGCTCAATAAGCGCATAAAACGCCGCGCTGTGATTATGGTGCTTTATATGCGCCAGCTCATGCACCACAACATATTCTATTGCGGGCATAGGGTACGCCATAAGCCGCCACGAAAAGCAAATACCGTTTTTACCGCTGCAGGAGCCGAAGCGTTTTTTAGCTGAGGTAATTTTAACAGACGAGGGTTTAAGCCCCATAACAGCCGAATACCTTGCCGTAAGCTCCGGCAAAAGGTGTTCGGCTTTTTCGTGCAGCTCCTTTTCACGCTCGGTAATACTTTGCTCGTGCGCGGCTCTTTTTTGCGCGGTTTTAAGCTTTTCCTCTACCCAGTCGCTGTATTTCAAAACAAACCTTTCAATTTCGCGGTCACTCATTTTAAGCGGCGCCCTTACAAGCAGTGCGGCACGGTCGGTAATTTCCAAAGCGACGGTTTTGCGCGCGGAGCGCCTGATTTCATATTCCATATATTTTTCTCCGGACATTATAAAAACGGCGTTTGCAATGCAAACGCCGCAATTTTTTTGTTTTAAAGAACAGTCATCAAATTATTGAAGTTAAGCTCTTTAGTCTTTTTAGAAACTGTAAACCAGTCAATAATGGTAAGTATTCCGCAGCAGCCGCCGGTAAGAAGCTTAAGTATTCCCATTCCGGTATCACCCAGCATAAAGCGGTCAATTCCGAGTGACCCTAAGAAAATGGAGACCAAAAGAATTGTGGTCGGGTCTTTAAGCTCAACGGTGGAAACCATTGTGAACTTACTCTCGTCCATTGCGGCAAGCTTTTCCTTGAGATACATTATTTTCTCTGCCGGAAAATACTTCTGGTTTGTCATGACATACATATCTACTTTGTTCTGATCCATAATCCATATCCCCTTATATTTAAAATTATGAATCTATTATACTATATAGAACAGAAAATTACAACAAAAAAATACATTTTTCGCATATTTTTATTGCATAAATATTATTCTGTAAATATATACAATAAATACACACACCGCAGAGGGTATTAAAATAAGCATTTCGGTGCGGCGGCTCAAATTAAAAAGCCCCTTATGCAGCGCAAAAAGAACAACCGCCAACAGCGGCAGAGCCACCGGATTATATGCAAAATATGCGCGTATATCTCCCCTCAGCAGAGAAATAATTGCCCTTGTGCTGCCGCAGGCGGGGCAATCGATGTGCAGAAAATATTTTATGGGGCAGCCTATCGGCAAAATAATATACAGCACAATTACGACCGCCGCGGGAATATGTACGGCTAAAAATTTTCGCAGCGTTATTTTTTTCATTTGCGCACCTTTACGGTAAATTCCCTGCCGCACTTCGGGCAGACGGTTTTATGCACACCGGGTCTTTTAGGCAGGCGCAGAACCGCTTTGCAATCGGGGCACTTTTTATATATGTGGCATTTATCGGCGCGTTTTTGCTCGTGAAAGCTTTTTTTGCGGCGAAACACGCCGAGCATTGATAAAAGCTTTTCATTTTCGCGCCTTCTGCGCTCGGTATTTCGGGAGAAAAGGCGGAAAAGCGCCAAAAGCATTACGGCGTAAACCGCAATTTGCAAAATGGAGGAGCGCACAAAAATATTTATTACCGATAAAATAACAGAAACCGCGAATATAAGCGCGAAAAGCTCATCGGGACCGTTTCTGCCGGACATAAACCGCATAAGCCTGTATCTGAAATCCATATTTCCGCTCCTTTCATTTTATAAATATATTATATGCTATTATTTCACGCATTTTGTTAAGAAAGGATAAATAAACTTAATATATTTTATTTATCGGTGTTTACAAACTGCCATACGTTTTCTTTCTTTATAGTGTAGACAAAGAAAGGAAGTAGATAAAAATGCTAATTTGCTCCGATTGCGGAAGTCAGTTTGAAAAGCCCGATACATACCGTGAAACACACGGCTTTAATTCGCCGCCCTTTGAGGAAAAACGCTGCTGCCCGTTTTGTAAAAGCACCAACATTCACGAAAAAAATCTCACTCACTGCCGCTGCTGCGGTGCAAAGCTGACAGACGGCGGTGAGTATTGCAGCGAAGCCTGCCGGCGGCGCGGCGAGGAAATGTGGCGCAGGCAGCGGCGTATGCGAAGGCTTGAGAAGGCTAATCCCATAAGCCGCATTGCAAGGGAAGTTGAGGAATATAACAGGGCGCACGGCACGGATTACAGCTACGGCAAATATGTCGCCTATATTTTATCCGAGGGAAATAAAAAATGAGAAAAGAAGCTAAAAAATATCTTTCGCTTTATCTTTTGCAGCACACAAAAATTCAAAGATTACAGGGGCAAATTGCGCTTTACCCCCAAAAAGCAGAGCAATACCGCGCGCTTATTGAGGACGCCGAAGGCTTGAGGCGCGAAATTGAAGAAAAAATAGAAAAAACAGACGGCGGCTTGCTTTCCGAAATACTCTATCTTAAATACGTTCTCGGAAAAACGCTGCCGGAAATAAGCTTTACAATAAATTACAGCCAGCGCCAAACAGAACGGCTGCACCGCTTAGCTCTCGATAAATTTTCCGCTTTACAAGGCGAAGAAAATGGGCTATAATATTTATTGAACAAATGTTCTGTGAGGTGTGAAAAATGGAAGACAGAGTAATTTTGCATTGCGACCTGAATAACTTTTTCGCGTCGGTTTCTCTGCTTTTCAACCCCACCCTGCGCTCGCTGCCGGTTGCGGTTTGCGGGGATAAGGAGCAGCGGCACGGCATTGTGCTTGCAAAAAACGAGGCGGCAAAGCGCTGCGGAGTTAAAACCGCCGAAGCTATTTTTGAAGCAAGGGCAAAATGCCCCGACCTTGTAATTTTGCCGCCGCTCATGGATAAATACAAGGAATACTCAAAGAAAGCCCACAAAATTTACGAAGAATATACCGATATGATAGAGCCCTTCGGCATAGATGAGTGCTGGCTGGACGTTACGGGCAGCCGCCTGCTTTTCGGCAGCGGTGAGGAAATAGCCGATAAAATACGTCGTGAAATAAAAAGGAAACTCGGTATTACGGTTTCGGTGGGGGTCAGCTTTAACAAGGTTTTTGCAAAGCTCGGGTCAGATATGAAAAAGCCCGACGGCATAACGGTAATATCCCGCGAAAATTTTAAGGAAAAAATATGGCGCCTGCCGGTTTCCGACCTGCTTTTTGCCGGGCGCAAAACTACCGAAAAACTGCGCTCCTGCGGCATTTGCACAATAGGCGACGCCGCCGTGTGCTCTGCTGAAACATTAGAGCGCCTGCTCGGGAAAAACGGGCTTGAATTAAAGCGCTGCGCCTTGGGGGAGGATAATTCGCCCGTATCACGGCTGGATGAAAAAAGCGTACCTAAAAGCATAGGCCGCTCTGTAACGCGCGGGGCGGATTTTAAAACGCCCGATGAAATTTGGGGAATGTTTTTAAGGCTTGCACGCGAAATATCCGATTCTCTGCGCGAGCACGGGCTGTATGCGGGCGGCGTGCAGGTGCATATACGCAACACCTCGCTTTCGGTTAAGGAGTACAGCCGCAGCTTTCCCGACTCGGTGAACAGCGCAAAAGCCATAGCCGAGCGCGGAATGAACCTTTTAAGGGAGCATTTCAGCTTTACAGAGCCGCTGCGCTCGGTAGGGCTGAGGGCTATAAATTTAAGGGATTACCAAACCGCGGTGCAGGAGGATATTTTCGGAAATTCCGAAAAGCAGGAGGCAGAGGAAAAAATAGAGGCTTCTGTTTATAAGCTGCGAAAAAAATTCGGCAGCACCGCCATAACCCGTGCCGCCGAGGATAAAAAAGAAAATTAACGCTGAAAATCGCGGCTGCCCCTAAAAGGGCAGCCGCGGCGTTATTGTTCTCTGCTGTCATAGGTCAAAACTCCCTGAACCAAAAACCGCTTATCGTCATTTCCCACGCAGGTGGAAAGGGTTATTATCTTATCGTCAGCGTCAACCTCCAAATCGGTATTTATAAAGGAGTTCGCAGTTTTTACCGCAAAAACCGATTTAAGGTATTCCTCGCAGACAGCCCTATCCTTAAAATCATTGTTTAAAAGCAGGTGCCTGTCGTCTGTAATATATGTTGCGAAAATCTGATATTTCAAAATTCTGCCGGGCAGATATACGTTAATAACGTTATTCGTTTTCGCGTAGTCCCTGTTGTTGCGGTAACGCCGCAGCGAGCCGAACATTGAGCCGTTAAGCATATTATGCCCGTAAACCACCGTGTTGAAATCATCAAAATTCTTATCATTGTAGTTTTCGGTGTAAATACTGCCGTAATCCGAGCGCTTGTTCTCCACCGTATGGTTAAGGTAGTAGGCGTTATCGTCCTCCCGCCGCAGTATGGGGTAATCCACCGATGTGCCGGGAATATTTATCCAGGCGTAAACATCGGGGTTGATTTTTTTTAGCTCAACAAAGTTTACCGGCGTTTCAACATAGCTTGTTTTTGAGGAAGCAGAGCTGCTGCCGGTTGATACCTGCGATCGAATATCGTCAAGCCCGTCCGAACGCAGAAATGTGTGAATAAAATACACCGAACAAGCCAAAAAGCATAATATTGCGGCTGAAAGCACCGCTATTCTGATTTTTTTACCGCTGTTCTTCGTTTTAACACACCCCGTTCAATTATTTTTGCGTTGTCTAAATTATACCCTTACCCTGTTTTAAAGTCAATAGCATACGCTTACGTTTTATTTTTTAATATAACCCCTTGTTTTTTTTAGCGGTGTTTGATATAATAAAAGCATACTTGTGTGGATTTTAAAGTCCAGCACGAAAGGAGTACATATATGATTTATTCAAAGGAAGTAGAAAATATGTGTCCTGTCGCCAAGGGTCCGCACCACGGTCCCGCTCCGATTCCGGAGGAAGGCAAGTGGATACAGGCTAAAGAGATTAAAGATATCTCCGCTTACACCCACGGCGTGGGCTGGTGCGCACCGCAGCAGGGCGCATGTAAGCTGTCGCTCAATGTGAAGGACGGCATAATCGAAGAGGCTCTGGTTGAAACCGTAGGCTGCTCGGGTATGACCCACTCCGCCGCTATGGCTGCCGAAATTCTTCCCGGCAAAACCGTGCTTGAAGCGCTTAACACCGACCTTGTATGTGACGCTATAAACACTGCTATGCGCGAGCTGTTTTTGCAGATTGTTTACGGCCGCAGCCAGTCCGCTTTTTCCGAGGGCGGTCTTGTAATCGGCGCGGGTATGGAAGACCTCGGCAAGGGCGCGCGCTCAATGGTTGGTACTATGTACGGCACCAAGTCAAAGGGCGTCAGATACCTTGAAATGACCGAGGGCTACTGCACAAGAATGGCTCTTGATGAAAATGATGAGGTTATAGGCTACGAGTTTGTCTCCCTCGGCAAAATGACCGACCTTATTAAAAAGGGTATGGAGCCGAACGAGGCTTACAAGCAGTCTATGGGTCACTACGGACGCTTCAATAAAGAAGACGGCGCGGTCAAATACATTGACCCGCGTGAAGAATAAGGAGGTACGGTATAATGGCACAGTTTGAAGGTTATGAGAGACGCGAGGCAAAGATTCTCGGCGTTCTTAAAAATTACGGTATCTCTTCTATTGATGAGTGCAAGGATATATGCGCAAAATACGGCGTTGACCCCTACACCACCGTTCAGGAAACACAGCCTATCTGCTTTGAAAACGCAAAGTGGGCTTACACCGTAGGCTCGGCTATCGCTTTTAAAGAGGCTGAGCGCACAGGCGATAAATCCGCCGCTACCGCTGCCGCAAATATCGGTATCGGTCTTCAGTCCTTCTGTATTCCCGGCTCCGTTGCCGAAAACCGCAAGGTTGGTCTCGGTCACGGCAACCTCGGTAAAATGCTCCTTTCGGAAGAAACCGAGTGCTTCTGCTTCTTGGCAGGTCACGAATCCTTCGCAGCGGCTGAGGGCGCTATTAAGATTGCTCTTAACGCAAACAAGGTAAGAGTTAAGCCCCTGCGCGTTATTCTTAACGGTCTCGGCAAGGACGCGGCTTATATAATCTCCCGTATTAACGGCTTCACCTATGTTGAAACCGAGTTTGACCCCTATGCAGAAGAGGTTAAGGTAGTTTACGAAAAGCCGTTCTCAAAGGGCGCGCGCGCAGCCGTTAAGTGCTACGGTGCGGATAACGTTCCCGAGGGCGTTGCTATAATGAAGCTCGAAAAGGTAGGCGTTTCCATTACCGGTAACTCCACCAACCCGACACGCTTCCAGCACCCGGTTGCAGGCACTTATAAGAAATGGTGCGTTGAAAACGGCGTGAACTATTTCTCTGTTGCTTCGGGCGGCGGTACAGGCCGTACGCTTCACCCCGATAATATGGCTGCTGGTCCTTCTTCCTACGGTATGACCGATACTATGGGTCGTATGCACTCCGACGCTCAGTTCGCAGGTTCTTCTTCCGTTCCGGCTCACGTTGAGATGATGGGTCTTATAGGCGCGGGCAACAACCCGATGGTTGGTATGACCGTTGCATGCGCGGTTGCCGTTCAGCAGGCGCTTAATAAGTAAAAGCTTTAAAGATAAAAACAGACGCATTTGAGAAGAAATCTCAAATGCGTCTGTTTTTTTATAAATTATATAATTGTAACTCATACGGTATTATTTGTATGCTTTTACATAATCTACGGTGCAGTAAAGGCTATCGACAGCTTCGGGGTTAAATTCACCCGACCATGTTGACATTGAAAGTATCATGCAAGCCTTTTCGCCTGTTGCGGAAATATTGGTTATCGAGCCCTGTAAAATACCGTCATAATAAAAATATACCGCGTCGGCAGTCCAAACGCCCGTTACGTCAATGTATTCGCCGTTTTTAAGCTTATCATATTTATACTTCTGTGAGGTTGCGGAATGACTGCCGCTTATATTTGTCGGGTCCCACCATTGAAGCGCCGACTGTGCCTCTCCGTTCCAGTCAGAAGGATATTCTATTATATCAACCTCACCGCAGGAAAGATTTGTGCCTTCAAACAGATATGATGTTCCCCAATTCTTATTATAATTGGACGGTAAAAGCCAAAATGCGCTTACAGAGGTTTCTGTTGTTTTGGGCATAAGCATACGGGCAGTAAAGCAGCCGTATTGCTGTGAGAATTTATTTCTTGTTGTAATATACGGCTCGCGTTTTTCCTTATTTTCGTCCGCTGTGATTTTCATTGTGAGCTTACCGCCGTTTACTGAAATACAATCGGCTGAACCGGATGAATTACTCCAAATTTCATTGTTTAATTTATCGCCGTCGAAATCGTCCTGTAATGTCAAAGTCCATTTTTTAATCATTAAGGGATAAAAAGCAGTCTGTCCGTTTGCGGTTGCATAGATTTTAACACCGTCAAGCTCTGTATTATCCTTAAATTCCGCAGGAAGCGTAACCGTACTGCCGCTTATTATAACATTACTGTTATCTGAGCTTAAGGAATAGCCCGAGGTAAGCTCCTCATCGCCGTTATAAATCTTTGTTTCATATACCGCGGCATATCCGGGCACGCCGGGATGATCGTTTACAAGTCTTACGCTTATATTATTTACTGCGGGCGTGCCGTCTGCTCCGCCGTTTCCCGTAAAGAAAACAAGGTCGCCCAAAACCGATGTTTCAATTAACATTTTTTCGCCGTCTATTGTTATAGCGGCGTTTTTAAATGCACCGTTATAATAGACGGCTGCCTTTAGACTTCCTACATTTTTTGCGCTTATCGCTCCGTTTTCATAAAGGTAAGAAAGCGGAACGCTAATCTTAATGCTGCCGTTCGGGGCAATAACCCTTACAGTATCCTCAACCGAAACGGCATTTATGCAATAATTATCCACTATCTGTGCGGATGCCGACCACTTTCTTAATGCAGATGTCAACGCAGCCGTATCTGCCGTATTGTGAAACACCTTTACAGCCGTTGTTGCAGGCATAACATTATTTTCGTCAATAAGTGCTATTTCACTGTTATAGCTGCAGGCATAAGATGCTGTATTATCAACCGGCGAGGGGGCCGGAGCCCCCTTTGCCCAAATTTCAATATTACTGTATGTAAGCTCATCAGCTTCTGAAAATGTTCCTATAGGCTTGATAAATATGCTGTCAAACTTATCAAAACGGAACGGTATATTGTCTTTCACCGCTATATCGTAAAAATCCTTAATCGGTATTTGAAGCTCAACATAACCGTCAACTGCGTTTTGCGGATCAACCGTTACTGTTTTAGTTATCGGGTATTTGTTGCTTGCATGTGCATAGCCGTTTCTAAGTGAAATTTGAAGCCCAGTTGTTTTGTCAACCTTAATATAGGTTCTTAATGTGCCGGTTTTAATGTAATCGTTTAAATTTACCGGGTGCACTCTGCCGTACTTATCCTTAGCCTCTTCAATAGTCGCCTCAAATCCGTCGGCGGCGGTTGTAAGCTTTACTGTCATAATATTTTTGAATTTTGCGTAGTTCGGGTCATCCTTTGCAACTGCGTTATAGCTTGATTTCAAAGTGGGAGACCATGCAGAATCAATGGTTGACGTTACTAAAAAGCTTTCACCGTTATAGGTTGTAAGCTTATCTTCAGAAATCGGGAATGTGGCGCCGGCACCGCTTGAGCCGATATCCTCTGTCGGGCAGAAGAAAGTCAAACGCCCGAGTTCAAGCGATTCTCCGTCCGTAATAAATGTGTCCTCGGACACTGCGGCAATTTTTACAGCAGGCATATTATTGTACTGCATTGCCCTTCCGCCGTCTTTAAACTCAGCTACCGGCAAAGTGATTTTTTGCCACTCGTTACTGTCGGAGGTTGTGAAATCAAGCGTTGCAAGCGGATACCATCCTTCTCCGACCGCGATAAGTCTTAAATCTATTGATACGGGGGTTTTAACCCAAAACTCAAAATATCCGTTTTCAACCTCATCGCCTATATTTACCGGCGAGCCTTTGCCCAAAGCTGTATTCCATGATACATAATAGTTTACGGTGCGTTCTTCGGCAAAAAATTGCGACAAATCACCCATAGTGATTTTAAGTGATGTATCAAACAGGGTGGTTTTTGCGGAATTACCTGAAATGTTTACACCCGGAACACCCGAATCGTCACCGTTCGGCACAATACTCAGCAGCTCGGAATATCCCGCTTTCGGTGTTACCGGCTCAAGAAAGGTATAGCCGTCCGGCAGCGGCCGCTCTGCAAGGTTGCCTGCGCCTAACAGATATTTTCTGAATGTTACAAGGTCGTTACCGTCAAACAGACCGTCGCCGTTTACGTCAATAGCTTTAATTGTTTCGGGCGCAGTTGCAGAAGCCAGCTTTTTCTTAATGGTAATTAAATCTTTAAGATCTATTGATTCATCATCGTTCGCGTCGCCGATTGTGGGATATTCAACCGCAATCTGATCTATATACAAATCATACGCGCTGTTATCAGCAGCCCATGGGAACTCAATATTCAAGCTTCCGAGATAATCCCATAAATCCTCTCTTGTTCCCTGAGTTTTTACAGTATTAAATCTGCTTACCGGTATTCTTAAAACAGAAATACCTGCCGGTATAGTCATTTCATCGGTTTTCCACCATGTTGCCGCACCGCCGTGCCACTGTTCGCTATCCTGCGCCGAAAAGAAAACCGGTACGCTTCTCTGCGAATTAAGCCAAATGCAGATTGTTGCGTCCTTGCCCCATTTATTACCGTTTTTATCGGTAAGCGGTATTTTCGTAAAGTTGAATTTTATTACGTTATATCCCGAGTTCGCCTTATCTGTGTGATAATGGAGTGACTGACCTTCTCCGCCGTAGACAAAAGAACTGCCTTCTGCTGCATTTTCGGTAAAGGTGCAAAGCTGGTCAATCCAGATTGTTCCGGCAGGTCCTCCCACGGGGGCGTCTATTCTGAATTGACAAATAGAACCTCCGGTGTATCCTTCAAAATCAGTATATTTTAATTTAATGATATTTTCCCCGACTGCAATCGGTACTGCCACCTGTCTTGCTGCTCCCCATGCTTCCGAAAAAGCAATGGTAGCGTTAAAAGCGGTTTCGCTCTTTATCCATAATCCTATAGTGTTTCCCGATTTATTGAAAAACCCGTCATGCCTGAGTCTCGGAACCTGACCGTCATTCCAGCTGAACTTAAGAGACTTCCCGCTGCCCGAATAAACATTTAAAGGATCGGTTTCAAGGCTGCACTCATTATACCCGAACCAATTATCCTTAAGCGGTAATAATTTGTTATCCTCTATGCTGTTATAGCTGTCAAACGACAGAATTGCTGTTGCGTCCGAGGGGAATCCGGTTTCCCCCTGCTCATCTGCCGAGGAATGTACCGACAGAGTATCCTTTCCGTTGCCGTAAGCCTCAATTTTGTAGGCTTGACCGTCTTCAGTTATTGCCGGACCGCCCGATGAGTTTTGCCCGGGTTTGCTTTTTTCAAAGTCCAACACTGTTACAGCCTTTTTCCTTTGGGTAACTGCTGTGCTTCCCGTTGTTGTTTCGGCACCTGCTGTAACAAATGTGCCTACAAGCGTTGAAAGCACCAAAGCCAGGGTAAGAGTAATGCTTAAAAATCTTTTTTTCATGTTTCTTCCTCCTAATAATTTATTAAAAATAGGGGTTATGCACAATTAAAAAATATGTATGACTACCGATTGCCAAGCCATTTTCTCATCAACGGCAGCAGGGTCTGTTTTCTGTCGCCGCCAAGCTCCCAAACCATTATTCCGCCGATATCCTCCTCTAAAATAAGCTCGCATTTTTTCTTTATGGATTCTTCATCGTCATATGTTATAAATGTGTCGCCGTTATAAAGGTAAGGGGCGCATGCGGTCTCATCCCAATATCGCCTGAAACCGTTTTTGTTGATATATTTTTCCTCAAGGGCAGTAATTCCCGGGCCGTAAGCAACCGGTGCCTCTGTTGCTGCCGCTAATCCATTTTCACCTCCTGTAATCCCGCTCCATTTTTTCGAGTAAAATGCCGCGCCTACAATTATTTTTTCGGGCGGTATGCCCTTTGCTTTGAATATATCAATACTGTTTTTAACCGAGCGGGCTGTATAATTTCCTCCTTTAGTTGAAGAATACGGCGCGGTGTGGTGAGATGTGAAATGAAAATCGGTCATATCATATGTCATAGCATTTATATAATCAAGATATATGTGAGATTTATCAAGCTCGGTAATTCTGAAGGTCCACCCGCCATCGGGGCACGCGACCGATAATGTATGGTAATCGGGCAATGTATCAAGCTTTTCTCTTAAAAGTCTCAGCATTTCGGTGTGTTTTTGCTGTTCCTCGGGATGACCGGTGGTTGTTGGAAATTCCCAATCCAAATCAATGCCGTCAAACCCGTTATCCACCATTGCTTTAAACATATTTTGAGTTACCGCTTGAAAATCCTCTTCCTTTAGGGTGGCGTCTGTCATTGCCTGCCCTGCTCCGCCGCCGCCTATACAAAGAATAACCTTGATATTTGGATGCTTTGCCTTAATTTCCCCGGCTCTTATTAAATCCTCGGGATAACCGAATGAAATATCGGTACCCTTTACCGCCCCGAAAGCAAAATAAATAATATCCAGCTTTTCCAGCGTAGCGTCGGTCACGGCGTTTATTCCGCCGTGCGCACAGTATGCCGCCACTATTTTTTTATTCATCCCTTTTCACCCCGTAAAAAATCATACCCTTAAAAAGTCTCTTGCCTTAACCGTGATATTATCAACCGTAGCATCGGTATTGTTATAATTGACATATATTTTTGTGCCGTCCTCATAAGCGGTGACTGCCACATTACCGGCAAAGCTGTGCGAAACAATAGCCTTGTTATTAAGACCAGTTAAGGCCTTTTGAATTTTATTCGCAGCCGCAATTGCGAAATCGCGGTTTTGCGAATATGCCGTTGGGAAAAGCCTGTCGCTGTCCGTTTTAAACAGCGTATTATCAATGCCTTCATTCAATACAAAGTGAGCGCCGCTGCCCGTTTCTATTGCCTTTAAAACGGCTGTTTCCTTATCGGACTGATAATTTATAACCGGCGAGGTATACTCAACCGAGCCGTGCAGAACCATTTGACAAAACGGAACATATTCATCAAATATTTCAAGCTTATTTCCGCTTGTAGGCATTTCCTCAATAAGGTCAATATACGGTAAGGCGTAGGTATTGGCTGTTTTAGCCGCAATATATACATCATTTTCCTTATAAAGCTTGAGCGCCTTAACAATTTGTTTTAAGGAGTCGCCTCGGTCGTAATATTCCTTATTGCTGAAATCCGAATTGATATCGGAGGCAAAATCTCCCACTCCTATTGATTTAATACCGCTCTTAATATAGCTTTCTACGGTTTTTACATACGTTTTGGGAGATAACACCCAAATTTGATTTTTGTTATCAATATAGGTTCCCTCTACCGGATTATAGCTGCTGTGTATTGCCCAGCTTTTATCAATGTTTTTGGCATTGTTTTTTGAAAGCGAATATCCGTCGTTTTCGGTGTGGTTATAGTAATACATGTGATTCAGCGCCGCATATGCCGTTCCGCCGTCTTTTTTTGCAAGCTCGGTAATTTCAGATTGCTGATTTGCGGTAAGTATATCCTTATTGTATTTAAAGCTGCCCGGCACCTGATTCAACAAACCGCCCTTATTTATTCCCGTAAGCTTTATTGATGTGCGAATATTGCCGTTTTCCGAAATATCGGAAAGCATTTTCTTCATATCGTTGAATTTTGTAAGGGTAGTCAGCTTTTTTCCGGATTTGGATTTTACAGCGCCCACCGTTTCCAAAAGGAAAAGCGGTTTTTCGGATATTTCCGCATTTTTCTGCAAAATATTTGATTCGGTAAGATATTTTCTGTATTCCGCGACGTCATAGGAATATCCCTTTCCTGATAAGCACCTGTACCGAATCACAATATCGCTTTTCAGCGAATCGGTACCGCATACAAGCGTTTTCTTTTTCGCGGTTAAATATGCATAGCCGTTTTGAATTACATCGAACGATGTATAAGCATACGCAGAGGAACGGCTCCTTTCAACATACAGCCGTGCCGCTTCCGCCCCTTTTTCAACAACCGTCATCAGCGTGCTGTTATTTTCCGTAAAGAAATAAACCGGCATTGAAATACTGTCGTTACCGTCGCCCAGCATTTGCATAGGCATTTCTTCATATTTCTCGCTGTTATCCTTTCCGAAAAATGGGGAACTGAACGAACCCTCACGGTTTTCCGCCCCGAAGCGTATAACGGAACCGCTGCCCGAGGGAATCAATATTTCGCCCTCTTTCTCGGCGCTGCCGGTAAAGAATTTCAGCGGAGTAATGCTGAGCAGCGGAAATTCGGCATAAAAGGATATTTCGGAAACAGGCAATGTTACAACTAAATCATTTCCGTCCAGCTTTAAATCATAGCTGACCTTAAAGGTACATTCGTCTATGTCGCCGTCATATCCCGTAAGCTCGTTATCCTTTGTATAGTCCGCTTTTGTATAGCCTATATCGTCAAAAAGCTTTTTTGTTTTTTCAATAAGAACCTTACCGCTTACATCTGAAATGATGTAAAGGGGAGTAGTTTTAAGCTTGGTAAAGGTTTTAAGCTTTTCTTCGGGGTTATCCTCCGCTTTCATAGTTTTCGCGTTAAAAAGCTCATATCTTCGCTTGAGAAAATCCTTTTGGTCGTCATCGCACCTTTCCAGCATTTCCTTAAATCTTTTTTCCGTAAAAGCCTGCGGTATAATATTATCCGATGTCCGTTCACCGAAAATATATGTAATTCTTACGCTGTTTTCAGCGGCGTACATCTTAATTTGTTCCCTTAATGCCGACTGTTTATACGAATCGTACTCAACCACGGTAGTATCCTTAGCCAAATAAGTAATATTGCAGGCCGATACGGCGGCATCGCTTGAAACATTGAAATTCTTCTGCATTTCGTCGGGAATGGAGCTGTTCCATACCTTGCCTGTTTTTTTATCAAGCAGGCTTATACAGTAATTTTCATCAACATATAATGCCAGATTTTCATTTTCCAAAACAGCTCCGTCCGACAAGGAAAGCTCCTCAAGACCTTCGGTGTATTTTACCGTATCCTTTGTGCCGAACTGCTGACTTTTATTCTGAACGGATTTTACAACCGTTACAATTACAGCAAAACAAATTATTACTGCGATTACGCGGATGCCGTATTTAATAATTTTCTTTTTCACAGCCATCCTCCTCTATGTCCGCATTGATATTTCTTTGCTTATCAATGATATAAAAGCAATAATTTGCTGAATTAAGGTTATTGTTAAAACAAATAAGAAAAGTATAATCAACATTCCCACAACGGTCAGAGCAATTGTCGCAACGGTTTTGCCGAAGCTGTAATTATGGGTTGCGCTTGTTCCGCAGAACACCAGAAACGCCATCCAGATAATTCCCACGGTGGAAATCATACTTAAAAGCGCTGCGCCCTCAATCGGCAGAACATAGCTTACAACCGTAGCAATCGGCAGCATAATTATTACGGGAAGCAGGGAATAACACATATAACAGTATATATCCTTCATTGTTCCCTTGCCGTCCATCAGGGTCGTCATAGACCAATTTGCAACGCACCATAAAAGAACAATTATTGTTACGCCCTCAATTCCCTTTAAAATCGCACTGTCCTGCTCGGGGTCAAACGTGTTAAAGGTAAATGCCTTAAAACGAATGAAAAATACGTTTGCCAGGGTCGCCGCCGCAAGCAAAATTGTTGCCGCTCCCGCTCCGCCGCGTTTTTCATGCTTCAAATCCCAAAATCCGTCAAACGGGTGCATGGCTATATACCAGGAATATTTCAATTCCTCCGAAAGCCTTGTAAGCTTAGTGCGCCTGCGCACGGCAGGGGCTTTAGCACGCCTCTTTTTTATAACTCCGTAAAGCTTAAAGGCAATAAACAGCACTATCACCCCGCTGATTACAAAGGGCTGCACATTACGCCCTATTTGTGCAATATATTTTTTTACCGCAACAGAGTAATATTTGCGGTTGTTTGCCATTTTAAAATATTCTAATGCTTTACTGTATTCCGCATTGTTATAATGGTATCTGCCCATACCGGAATAAGCCAGCTCAGAACCGCTGAAATTCAGCGCTATTTCCTTCCAGCTTTCATATTCCTTATCGTATTCGCCCGTATTGTATTCGGTAATTGCGCTTTTTATCAGTTTTGCGTATTCGGTAGGCACAAAAACCTGCACACTGTTGCGGCTTCTATCCGCAACCAGAATTTCATCGCCGTTATAAATCAAGGCGCACGGCTGGTTAAACTGACCCCTTTGATCTCCCCTGCCGCCGAAAATGTAAAGCAAATTTCCCTGGCTGTCGTAAGTAAATACCCGCCCGCGTTTTGAATCCAGAACGGAATACATACCGCCGCAGGCTGCAACATCAACAAAGTTAGACGCGCCGGCATATGAGCCGTAAACATAAGGGTCAAAGGTAAGCTCCCCTACCGGCGGAAAGCTGCCGTTTTTAATTGTAATGTCGGTACCGTCCTGATTAAGTCTTCTTACGGGGTCAACCGTACCGTTTCTTGATTGTATATCCTCTGAAAGTGTCTTGCTGTCAACTGCCGAAATTACACAGAAAAGGAAATTTTCATCATCTATTGCAATATTGCTGTATTCAGTAGGAACAAATTGCAGCGACGCCTTTTTTTGAGACTTTGATGCAAAGGAGCGGAAAAACAGCTCGGCTAAATTCGGCTTTACCTTTGTCGCCCCGACATATCCCATAAATTTTCCCGAGGCGCCGAAAGAGAAAATACCCTGGGTTTGATTTTCGGCAATAACATAAACCCTGTCCGACTTATCTACCTCAACCTTAGAGGGCTTGTATTGGTTGACATATTGGGACTCCTTCTTATCGGGCGCCCCAATTGAGCCTATAAAATTCCCGTTTTTATCAAGAATAACCACTCTGCCGTTATCGGTATCGGCAACATATATGTCCCCCTTATCGCTTATTGCAATTCCGGAAGGATTTTTGAATGAATCCGCTTCATTGCCGTTTGTAAACGCTTTAATTGTTCTTATAAGCTTAAAGCCTTTATCTGTAACCGTAATTTGCGAATTCTTCTTATCTAAAAAGTAAATATTGCCTTCCTTGTCATTTGCAATGTCAACCAGCTCGCCGAACTCGGCTGTTCCTATCCTAGAAGCGGTTACGGTATTACTGTAAACATAGCTTTGTGGTGCTGAAATTACATTGCCCTCGCTGTCATAAAGGTAAGAGGAGGAACGGCTTGCATCACTTTCGGCACTTACGGAAAATACCGGCAGTGAAAAAAATACTAAGGCAAAAAGCACTGCCGCTTTTCGACAAAATGATTTTAGCACTTTACCTTCTCCTTTCTAATCCTTCATTCCGGAGGTTGACATAGTTTCCAAAACGTTGTTTTGCGAGAATATAAAAACCGCTACCGGCGGAATAAGCATAATAAGCGAAACCGCCGCCGCAGAGCCGGCACGCGATATGCCGCCGGCAACAATGTTTCCGAGCGCACTCGGAAGCGGCTTGATATTCTCGTAAAAAATAAGATTTGAGCCGGTGCTGTTCCAAATATCCTTAAAGCAGAATATAATAAGCGTAAACCACGCAGGCTTTACAACCGGCATAACAATTCGGCTGAAAATCATCCATTCGCCGGCTCCGTCAATCTGTGCCGCCTCAATAAGCGCGTCGGGAACCATTTGTTCCATAAACTGCTTCATAAGGAACAGTCCCAGTGACGAGCCGCAGGCAGGAACTATAATTGCCCAATATGTATCAATCATATTTAATCTGCTCATAATAAGGAAATTTGCTATTGAGGTTACCGCCGAAGAAAACATAAGCGACATTGTAACAATTGAAAAATACAGCTTTCTTCCCGGAAATTCAAACTTTGCAATTCTGTATGCCGCAAGCGATGAAAAAATAACGTTTCCCAATGTGCCTAATCCCGAAATCAGCACCGAATTGAAAAGATAGCGCGAAAAAGGAACCCAGGACTCCCTGAGCAGGGAGGAAAGGCTGTAAAAATTCATTACGGTGGGGTTCTGCACAAAAATGCTCGGCGGAAAACGGAACAGCTCATCATTCGGCTTGAAGGCTGTGCATATTGTGTAAATCATAGGTACCATCATTACAAAGGCGAACACGGTCAAAAAGAGCATTATAACCGCGTTACCAAAGGCTGAATGGGTATATTTACTTGAATTTGATCTTCTCATAACCCATTTCTCCTTTAAGTACCTATTTTTTGTAAGAACTTCTGGAATAAGGACTTACAAAAAATCATCAGTAAAAACAATACGGTGGCTATTGCGCTTGCATATCCCATTTCAAAGCGTGTGTAGCCGTAGTCCGTCATATGGTTTACCAGGGTATGTACCGCATAGTCGGTGCTTGGCATTCCGCAAAGGCTTTCGGTTACGCTGCCTATCGAAAATGCCGAGCTTATGCTCATAACCGCGCCGAAAAGCAGTTGCGGCCGCATTGAAGGCAGAACAACATACCACAGCTCCTGCCAGCGGTTTCGTATACCGTCTATTGAGCCTGCCTCAAGCAAGCTTCTGTCAATTCCCTGCAAGCCTGCAACGAAGGATAAAAATCCGGTTCCCATGCTCATCCAAAGCGTTGCTAAAACACACACTGTCATCATATATTTTGTGTCTGACAGCCAGTATATGTTTTCATCAATTACTCCCAGGTATAAAAGCAGGCTGTTTAAATATCCGTTTGCGTCATCGCTGAATATAATCTTCCAAATCATAAAAAGATTACCCGAAATTGAAGGCGCATAAAAGAAAAGGACATACAGCGACCTGACCTTAGGATTAAGCTCATTTATAAGCCAAGCCAGTAAAAATGAAATTACATATCCGATAGGACCGGTTATTACCGCCATTACAAGTGTGTTTATAAGTGCGGTCATAAAAATACTGTCTTCAAAAAACATTTTCGTGTAATTGTTGAATAATGTAAATTGAGGCGGCTCAAGCACGTTATAATTGCAAAATCCCAAAAAAATCGAATATAGTACAGGCAGCACCGTAAACGTAAAAAAGGCAATTGAAAAAGGGAGTAAATAAAGATAATTTATTCTCTTTTTATTAACGGTTTTTAATAAGCTGCGATTTTTACTCAATGCCCTTTGCCCCCTGTCGTAAGTCCGAATTCGTTGCGCTTGTCTGTTATTTCAGCATTTATTTCCTTTGTATACTCAAGCAAGGTTTCCCGCGGGTTTTCATTCTGATAAATTACCTTTCTGAAGGCGTTGCTGAAATGCCTTGAGGTAAAGTAGCCGCCGGGCACCTCCGGAATACAGGTCACATTTTTAATTTGGCTTGAAAGCTCATTATAGAACTCATAGGACCACGGTAAATGCTCCAATGCCACCGCGTTTGCGGCTGCGTATCTTGCCGATGCCCCAAGCTTTTCCTCAACCTTTTTTCCGTACTGCTCCTGAATATCGGCTGATGTCCACCACTGCATAAATTTCCAAGCGGACTCTTTATTTTTTGTTCCTTTAATCATAATGCACCCTGTTGCCGTACCCACAACCGTTCTGTTGATTGTACCGTCAGACCGCATAGTACCCGGAACCGGTGCGATACTCCATAATCCGTCAATTTCAGACGCAAAAATACGGAGCGTATTATATTGCATATAATCTGCTACCGCTATCGGCATTTGACCGTTCCTGAAACGGTTTGCAAATTCAAAGGTTACGGGAATTTTAAAATACTGATACAGCTTTGTATACCTTTCAAAGGCGGTAATTGCCTCATTTTCGTTAAACGCACTTGCCGTTGCGTCATCGCTGTAAACCTTGCCGTTATTTTGATAGAGCATTGTTGCAAAGTTTTGAAGTGACCCCGCAAAACCGAACTGCATATTATTATGGCTCAAATCAACAATCATTTCGGTCACATCGTCCCATGTTTTCGGAACCTCTATGCCAAGCTCGGCTAAAATATCGGTTCTGTAAAACAAAATCGGGAACGAAAGGGTTTCGGGAATGGCATATACCCCGCCTCCGTATGTGAACGGAATGAGCGAATTATCAATCATTTCGGCGCTTAAAGCGTCAAATCCGTCAAATTTGGTTAGGTCCTCAACCGAATTTCGCATTGCGAAATTTATCGGTGTGGTTTGCGGGCACATAAGCGCAACGTCCGGTCCCTCGCCCGCAACTATTGCGGGTAACAAAGCAGCTTCGGCAATAAGCTTTAAATTTACGGAAATGCCCGTCTCAGGCTCAAAAAGCTGATTGGTGAGGTTTTTAATTATCTGCATTTGGTCTCTGCCGGTCGGAGCCCACACCTCTATAAGCTCCTTTTCACCCTGCGATGTGTCATAGTCTGATGAAAACGAGTATATAAATTGCTTAAAGCCATGGTAAATCGACCCGAAAAAACCGACGAATTTGAACGGTGATTTACTGCTTTTTCCGCAAAGCGCTATTTCGTCAATTGCAAGAGGCTGCGTAAAGCGGTCGTTGATCCATGTGCCGAAAGCACTGATATTACTTTGAAATTGGGTAAGCTGAGGCGCAATCTTATCCGGGTCATCGTTAAATTTTATCAGCTGACGGGAAAGGCGCCTTAAAACGCCGCTTTCGGTGCCGCCCTTCTGACTTTTGTTAAGCCTTTCAACAATCGCGTCCAGCCGCTGCGCTTCTTCACCGATTGTCTCTATTACATCGGGAATTTTATCCTCTAACTGGTAATCACGGTAGCTGTCCGGTGTAACGCCGGTCAGCGTGATAATCCGCCTGTAAACCGTATTCAGCTCGGAAAGCACGGTTTTACTGTCATTGATTATTTCCGCCATATCGCCCAGCGATACCGCTAAGGCAACCGTATGCTCGCCTTTTTCCAAATAAAAGGAATATGCACCCTTTTCATTTGAAAAGGTCATTTCTTTCCATTTGCTGCTATAAGGGAAATATATATTTAACGCTTCCTTAAACGGCACCTCGCCGTCTATATAAAAGCTTCTTGAAACTCCTCTGCCGTTAGTATAGCCCTGCATATACTTTATTCTGAGCTCATAAAGTCCGGATTTTGGAACATCAATTTTCCATTCGGCACTTTCACCTACACGGCTCCACTGCGAGCCGCCCAGGGCGTTCATAACAATTTTATCCTCTGCAACCGGCTGCACCGACGCGCCGGAGGCATCGCAAAAGGTGAAAATTGATTTTGAAGTGCGGTTATCGGGATGCTCCGCATTGAGCTTTATTACGCCGCCCTCTTTTATTCCTTTATTCTGTTTATTATACTCTGCATATTCGGGTATCTCCCGCGCAGGCTTTAGTGTAACGGATGACAGTATTATATCGCCGTCGGTCACCTCAACCGTCAGCTTGCGCGAGGTGTCCCCAAGGAAGAAAGAGTAATTTTCCTTAAAAATTCCCTCGGAATCGCAAACAGGCGCCGAAACGGCATTATCCGAAACGATTAAATTGCCCGATATTTCGTTTCCGCTTGTATCCTTCGGGAAGGTCCGGCTTTCCTCAACATAGCTGATCGGCGCGCTCAGATTTTTGCACTCAGCGAAAGGGCACTCGCCGTTAATCTTAAGTATGTATTTAATTGTATCGGTTCGCACCGCTTTAACGGTGTAATTGAGAAAAATATTGTAATTCCCCGACCGTACATCAATATCAAATTCGTAAGACTTTCCGTTATTTGAGGTCGGCATCAATTCTACCGTGTCGGTCGCCTGTTCGCTGCCGATTGATTCACGGTAGCTGTAGTACTTTTTATCAACATCGTTTTGAGCGCTGACGCATAAAACAGATCCTGCCATAATAATTCCCGAAAGGAAAATTGAAAAAATGCGTTTCATACAAATCTCCGTTCTGCCATCGCTTTAAGCCAATAAAAAACGCAATAATGGCTAAAAAATTTTTGTAAATACTATCCTACTATTCCGGCAGTTTCAACCCCTTGAACAAAGAAACGTTGAGCGATTAAAAATATAAATAATATCGGCAATATCAAAAGAATAACTCCGGCATTTGTAAGGAGAGAAAGCGAATAATCGTCTGAGCTTATTGTTGCCAACAGGCTTACCATATTGGCAAGATATTTGTTTGTGGGCATAAAAACCGAAATGTAATAGTTATCGGTCCACTGCCACACAAATGAGAACAGCAGGCACGTTACAAATATGGTTAAGGCACTCGGGACCATTATACTTCTGAAAATTCTGAAATCTCCCGCACCGTCAATTTTTCCCGATTCCTCAAGCTCCTTCGGAATTCCCGCAAATCTTTGACGGAATAAAAATATGTATAATCCGCTTTTAAGCCCAATGCCGCCTGCCGATAATAAAAGTATCGGGAAAGCGGTATTTAACAGCTTAAGCCCTAAAAAGTGCTTGTAAAGCGGAACAACAAAGCTTTGTACCGGAACAATAAGCGTTGCTATAACGCAGCCGAATAATATATTTTTACCCTTAAAATCAAACCGTGCAAAGCCGTAGCCTATTAGCATGGCCGAACAAACCTGTAAAAGCGAGTTGAGAAGTACAAACAGCACGGTTCTTATAAGGGTGTTCCAATAATCCGTGTATTCAATTGCTCTTTTATAATTGTTAAGAGAAAATTGCGAGGGAATGTATTGAACGCTTGAATCGTAAAGGTCATCAACCGACATAAAAGAAATGGCAAGCTTTTCAAATTGAGGGTACAGAACAACAAAGCATATACCGGTAAGTATCAGTATCTTAACGAATAAAATTATTCCCGCACTTGCTTTTTTCTTAATACGGAATTTGTTAATTTTCACGTTTTTTCCTCCCTTAACGGTAATGCTTAAATATTCTTGTGAATATAAGTGTAAATGCTCCCAGCACTGCCGCTACAATCACTGTGTAAATGCAGGACATTGCCGAGGATAACCCGAATTGTATTTTATTAAAGGCAACAGAGTAAATATATGTAATCACGCTGTTGTTGGTGCTTACAAATAAATCAATAATTGTGTAAACCAGGCATACAATCATTTGCGGAATAACCATTGGAAAGGTTATTTTCCAAAAGTTTTCCCAACCGGAGGCGCCGTCAATTGATGACGCTTCATACAGCGCTTCGGGAATTGACTGCAACGCCGATAAAAATATAAGTATCTGTATTCCGGAATGATTTATTATTGAAAGAATATTGGTAACCGCGTCTGTTATGTAAGATGCAAGCTTTGACGAAATATTTATGTTGACAAGAAACGCGCGAAGTGAATCTACACTTAACAGCGATGTTGATTCGCTTGAGAGTGCTCCGCTCATCATTTCCTGCATTGAGTCGTTTCTTCCGAGTGTGACAATTACGCCCGAGGAAAGTACAACGGGTAAAAACAAAATCAGTCTTACAGCGCCCCTGCCCGGGAATTTATCCTTTAAAAGATTGGCAATAATAAAACTGAAAATCAGAATTACGGGCATTTGATACAGCATATCCGTTATTGCCTTTATCAATAAACGGTAGTAGGAAACATCCTCCCTTAATGCCACCTTATAATTATCAATTCCTTCAAGCACAAGCTTAAAATTATCCGAGGGGGAAAGCTGACCGAAGCTATACAGCACCGATTGCAAAAGCGGGTACAGAAACAGTGCGAAAAATCCGATAATAAAAGGCAATACAAACAAATACCCCTTATTATTACGGCGTTGTGTCAGTGTTGATTTTTCTTTGCCGAGCATCTGAAATTAACTCCCCTCAAGTGTAGTAACGGCTCTGTATTCCGGTTTCCTTATAAGAGTGCCGGCATTATTGCCGACACTCTCATAAAAGGCTTGCAAAGCTTTTTCTTTAATTATTCATAGGTTTTAAGCTTTGTTTTAATCATATTATTTACTGTTTGAATTGCAGAAGCAGGTGTTGTAGTGCCGGCTATCATCTCGTTGAATACTCCGCCTACACCGTCAGACCAAATGTTGATTACATTGTAATAATCCACCTTCAGCTCACCGGCTACCTGTCTCTTTGAAATATCATCGAGCAGATGCATAACATCGCTTGAAACAATATCCTGGTAACGGAGCTTATAATTCACATCGAATATATAATCCGCCATTTCATTCCAAACAAACGCAACATCATGCGGATTTTTAACGTTATAAGGAATTGCCGCCCACTGAACGTCCGAAATCTCGCATACCGGTTTTCCGTTTAGGTCAGGAATTACACAGGCGCCCAAATCAAAGGAGCAGTTGCTTGCAATATTTTCAAGATCGCCCGAGCCGATAAGTATCGGATAATTACCCTTTAAGAATTCATCACGCGCCCATGTCCATGAGCTGCCGGCATTATTTACAACAACGCCGGAATTTAACAAATCCTGTGCGGCTTTGAAGGCATTTGTCACTTCATTTGACCCGATTGTGCTTTGGAATTTCGTTGTTCCGGGTGTTCTGCTTACAATCTGACTTCCGTAAGCGTAAGCAAACTGAATGTGAAGATTGAACGGGAAAATATCAACAACGGTGGAGGCTTTCTTTCCGTCATACATATTTTTCATAATCGAAATGAGCTTATTAAGCGTAAGCTTTCCCTGCTTTTGGAGCGTGTAAAGATCCTCGCCGTCCATTTTTTTAGCTTTGAAAAGGTCCTTATTATAAAGAATCATATTCGATGTAATCATCTTTCCGGCTTCCATAAGATACTTTTTGCCGTTAAGAGTTCCCATTTCGGTTACGCATTTTCTCCATTTTGAATCATTCAAATTGATTTCCTCAAGCTTTGAAAGATCGTAAAATAAGCCCTGCTTCATTGCGGGAACCGCAATTTGCTTTGAGGACATAATATCGCAGGAGGGCTTGCCGGCAACAATACTCGTAATAACCTTATCATAAAGATTATCGTCGTTGCTTGAAACATGCTTGAATTTGAAATTATATTTCTTCTCAAGCTCTGTTTTCTTCTTCCAATATGTGTTTTCACGGTCGCTGCCGCCCTTTTTAGGCTCTGACCAAAACGTATGGTATATAATCGTTCTGCCGCCTAAATCTACTTTACCGTTTTTAGTGGTGGTTGCACCGTTAGACGTTTTGCCGCTGCCGCTGTTTGTTTTACCGCTGCCTGAGTTGCCGGTGCTTGAGTTATCGGCTTCATTATCGCCCTTGCTGTCTTTTTGATTATTTGCGTTGTCTCCGCCGCCTACCTCAACATAGGAAACAAATTCGCTGTATTCATCTCCGTCGCTTTTCTTACAGCCCGAAAAAGCAGCAAGCGATAATACAAAAACCATAGTTAATGACAGAATTCTTTTAAATTGCATCTTTTTCTCTCCGTTCTTAATTTTTTAGCTGAATAGCTTGAAATAATCTACACGGCATACCATTTCCGGAAGATCCTCTTTTGTGAACATTCCGGTCCAGCTTGCGTTACCGTTATATCCCGCGGTTTGCATGGTGAAAAGTACATACGCCTTCTCGCCGCTTGCCACAAGATTTTTAACCTTTCGCTGCAATATACCGTCGTAGTAAATACAATATGAGTTTTCCGTCCAGGTGCACGCCATCTCAACGTACTCGCCCCTTGTAAACTTAGGATAATTGGTTCCCATTTCCATTCCGCTGCCCTTTAAAAGGGTTGCGGAATCCCACCAATGCAGTGCCGATTGGAATTTACCGCCGCCCCAAGCCGGCGAATATTCAATAATGTCAAGCTCTCCGCATGAAAAGCCGTCTAAGGTAGTCGGGCTGTCAAACAGGAACGTATTGCCCCAGTTTCCGGTTGTGGGCAGCAGCCAGAAGCCGCTGTTAGAACCTGCCGAAGTGTTATGCGGCATTTGTATACTCGCAACATAGCAGCCGTATGTGCTTTCAACTTTGCCCTTTGAGGTTATTCTCGGCATAAGGAATTCTGCATCAATCGGCTCGTTCTTTGAATACGCCGTGCCGTCCTTGCCGTCCAAAATGCGCATTTCCAGCTTGCCGTCCTTAACGGTCACACAGTCCTCCGAAACATATGCCTGGCAGTATTTCCCGTTATCCTGCGGTATTTGTCCGTTTGTGCGCGGGTAGTTCGACCAAAGCTCGGTATTAAGGCTTGTTCCGTCAAAATCATCCTGAACCTCAAGCTTCCAGTTTTTAACCATTAACGGATATGATGCTTCAACCTCTTTATCGGAATTAACGGTAGCATATATTTTAAATCCGTCTATATCGGTATTGTCCTTAAATGAGGCAGGAACAATAAATTTGATTCCGTCAATTTTTATATCCGCTAAATCGCAGTGCAGAGTATATTCATTCGGTGACAGGCGGGTTAAATCGTCGCCCACGCCGTAATAAACAATTGTTTCGTATTCCGCATCATATCCGGGCACTCCGGGATGGTCATACAAAAGTCGAATTTCTGCACGTCTTACGTCTTCATCAGCCGCCAGACCGGTGATTGGCGCAACAAAGGTTAAGCCGAGAATCAGGAAAAGGCTCAGAGAGGTCGCAATAAACTTCTTATACCCGAAGAAGCCTAAAACAAGTACGGCAACAGCCCCCACAATGCAAACCGAAAGCCAAATTATTTTGTTACTTCCCTTTTGAGTGTTCTTTTTCCGTCTTATGACCTTCTTGTACTTTTTGGTGCCGTTCTGCTCGTCTTCGGTGTCATCCTCATCATCATAGCCGGTGTTATCGTCCGTTTTGCTGTCATCAGTCGAATCCACCGCGGCAGAATCATTGTTATCGCTCTTAGGCAAATCAAAAAGCCTGCCGTCCTTGCCGGGCTTGCCGCTGAAGAAAATCAGATCCCCCGAAAGCGAGGTTTCAATTATGAGGTTATCCTCCTCTACCGTGAGCTTGGCATTTGAACAAACGCCCTCGGAATAAAATACCGCGTTCAGAGCGCTTATGTTTTTCGTGGTGATTTTATCCTTACCGCAAAGATAAGTAAGCGGAACACTGAACTTAACCTTGTCATAGGGCTGAGTAAGTCTTGCGTCTGTTTTGTTATCTGAAATTGCCTGAATACAATATGTATCTACAAGCGTTGCTTCCTTTGACCATTCGGAAAGAATGTGTTTCATTTTGTTCAGCTCAACCGTATTTCGGAATGTGTTTACCACGGTTGTCTCGGGCATTATTTCATTTTCGTCAATCAGTATTACCCCGTTGCCGTTGCTGCAGGTATATGTTCTTTTGGTCTCTGCCGGAACCGGTTCGGGCGCTTCCTTTGCCCATAATTCAAATGTGCTGTAAATTATTTCGTCGCCCTCGTCAAGGAAATGCTCCCTGTCCTTAATAACGGGTGAAATATGGAATCCGTCCAATTTATCAAAACGGTATTTAATATTTTCCTTTACCGCTTTATCATAGTAATCCTTAAGCGGAATTTGAATTTCCTTAAACCCGTTATTTTCGGCAGTCGGCTCAATAGTTACGGGAATTGATATACCTATATCATCATTCGCCTGACCGTTTCTGAGTGAGATATTAAAGGTCATTTTCTTGGTAACCTTAATCCATACTCTCAGGGTGCCTGTCAGAATGTAGTCATTAACGTCAACCGGAATAACCCTTCCGTTCGGGCCGCTCCCTCTTTTGATGTAAACCATAGCGCCGCTTGTACCCTTTGCATAGTATTCGTCTACATCTACAAGCCACATACGCATTATGTTTTTAAACTTATAGTAGTTCACATCATCCTTAGCTACGCCGGCATACTCATTGTGTATATTGGCCTCATCCGAAGGCTCTCCCGCCCAAAAGCCGTGTGTAGAGGTTGTCAGTAAGAAGTTTGTACCCTCATACCTTGTGAGCTTATCCTCGCTTATCGGGTAGGTTTCGTCAGCGCCGCTCGAGCCTATATCACTGTTCGGGCAGAAAAATGTCAGTCTGCCAACCTCAAAGGACTCATTATCAGCGATAAAGCTTGAGGCATTTGCCGCCGCAAGCTGAATCAGTATCATACCGTTGTATGACATCGACTCATAGCCGTCAACAAAATCCGCAACGGGCATTCTTATTTTTTGCCATCCCGTTCCCTCGGCGGTTGTAAACCGGATCTTAGCCGTCGGCCAGTATTTTGATAATACCAGATCCATAGTAAGCGGACGCGGGGTTTTGATCCAAAGCTCAAAATATCCGTTTTCAAGGGCGTCACCTACGTTTATATCCTTCCCATAGGTAGTATAAAACGTAATATTGGAAAGATTTGAAAAATATTTTTCCGAATCCTTCATTGTAACCTTTAAAGAATGTTCAAAAAGACTCGTATCGGCATATTTTGTCTTAACAAGGATACCGCCGGCACCGCAGCCTCCGTTCTTAACCTGCGCGTCAAACAATACGGTATAATTTTTGTCGGGCTTTATCTCGCCTAAATCTATATGCCCCGGATTCTCTTCCGAGCCTCCGATGTTTTCATCGTATATTTCTATTTGACCGAAAGTGATTTTTTCATTTGCATTTAAAAATGTTCCTTTTTTCGGTACCGCTTTAAAACCTATAAGATTTTTAAAATCAAAGTTGGGATCTCCTATGGACATATCTTCCCTGAGAATATTTATTTCCTGCCACTCGGTGCTGTCCGAGGTGGTAATTTCAAAGGTTGCGTCTCTCAAATAGCTTGTAGTATGCAAAACCTCCACCTTAAAGGTAACCGAATGTGGTGTTTTTATCCAGAATTTAATATATCCGTTCTTTCCTATTGCAGAAAGGTCTATTTTAGCAGACCAATCAACAAAAATATAAAAGCTCGCGTCGTGATCATAGTATTCATCATTCAGCACCGTGAAATTTTGTGCTGTGGCAAATTTATCATTATCTGTAACGCCGACGGTTTCAATGCTTGAATAATCCTTTAACGAACCATCGCGCCACATACCCGGCGACCTCTTAATTTTAGGTTTTGCGCTGCCGTCACCGGATGACGGAAGAGCCTCATCGTAAATTTCAAGCTGACCGAATAGAATTGATTCTTCGGGCTTTAAAAACAGTGACGCAACCGGTAAAAGCTTTATGCCTATTAAATTCCTGAAATCAAAATTCGGATCGCTTATTGACATATCCTGACGGGATATACATATTTCCTGCCATTCGGTGCTGTCGGATGTGATGATTTCAAAGGTTGCGTCTCTCAAATAGCTTGCAGTGTGCAAAACCTCCACCTTAAAGGCAACGCGATGCGGGGTTTTAATCCAAAACTTAAAAAATCCCTTTTTCCCGATTGCGGAAAAATCCAGTTGAGCATTAAAATCGACGGTAAAATAAAAGCTCGTGTCGTTATTATAATAACCCTGATTCAACACCGTGAATTTTTTGCCGGTGCTGAAGCTTTCATTATCGGTAACCGCCACGGTTTCAATGCTTGAATAATCCTTTAATGAACCATCGCGCCAAAGTCCGGGCTGGTGTATAAGTTCGGGTACCGATATATCACCGGTATCGTCATCGCCCTTGCCGTATGCCTCCATAATGCCGAAGTACATTGACTCGCCGGCATTTAAAAAGTCATCCTTTGTAACGCTTGCTTTCAAGCCGTATATACCGTCAAAATCAAACTTATCATCAAGAAGTGTTATGTCGCTTTGTGCAATTGTGACCTTTTGCCAGTCGGTTTCGTCGGTTGTTGTGATTTTAAACCTCGCCGCAGCGCTGAAATCGGCAAGCTGAATATCAACCGTAAGCGTAACCGAATGTGGGGTTTTCAACCAAAAAACGTAGCTGCCCTTGTTACCTACCTCAGAAAAGTCAATACCTGCCGAAACATCTCTGAAAAGGAAAAAATTAGCTCCCCTCTTGTAATAATTACTGTCTGTTAAAGTAAACTTTTTACTCGCGGTGAATCCGGAATTACCTTCTTCCTCCACATCAGCCGTTGTCGCATATTTATTGGAATTGACTATTTCCAATTTTTTGGTAAACAAAAGCTTGCTGTCACCTGTATTTTCCGTTCCCGCACCGCTTGGAAGAAATGTCGGAACAATTCCCACTATCAATAACACAGCAGCTAAGAATGTAGCGGCAATTTTGCGAGTTCTCTGAATTCTCATTTTACCAATATCTCCTTTTCTCTGATATCAAATAATTATAGGAAGTGAAGTGTCAACTCTGGGCATATTCTTAAGATATTTTTTAAGAATTTTTTGGCTGAACCCGTTATTTTCAATTATCTCTTTATAAAAATATGCGCTTGGTTTCGGCGTTCTTTTGAAATTGTTTTCATAATCGATCTCTACCAAACCGAATTTCGGTATATATGTACTCCATTCGTAATTATCAAGGAACGACCAATATAAATATCCTCTTAAATCAACGCCCGACTTGATCGCCTCGTTCATTGCCGAAAGATATTCCGCAAGATATACAATTCTGAAATCGTCATCATAGCAGCTGCAGCCGTTTTCCGTTATGTAAACAGGCTTATCGAGCAATCTGTTAAGGTTATGATAAACACACTCGGGATAAAATTCATCAAGATAGAAGTTCATAGGGAGCATACGCGTTTTCGTGAAATCGTACCGTTCGCCGCGAAAATCCTTCTTTCTCGCGTCAACAATGTCTCGCGTATAAAGATTTACCGACCAAAAATCCACCGTGTTTTTTAATTCTTTATCAAAAACGCCGTCCTTGTGCGGTAATACCAGCTCGCCTGTGCGCATTGCGTGGAAAAAGAATTCATGATTTATTATATCATTATAATGCTGCATGGTGACATCAAAAACATCGTTCTGACGTCTCCCGTAGTATTGAACCAATGCATGCGCCGAGCTTATCGGTTTATCGGAGTATTGCTTTATTATGTGGTATCCCCTCGCGTGGAAGAAAACACTGTTAAATTTAAAATCCAATTTTTGCTGGGTTGAGCCTAAATTAAATTCATTCAAAACATTCCAAAAATCCACATATCGGCTTATTTTAGGCACAACATAATTCAAAAAGCGCTCAAAATACTTTATGTTTTCCAAATTACTGAAATCGCCCTTTTTTGCAAACCAAAGCGGAACTGAAAAATGCACCATGGTAACAAAGGTCTGAATACCGTTTTCCTTTAAAAACGCAAGCTCCTTTATGTAATGGTCCAGCTCCGTCTGCAAAAATCTGCCTTCCTCCGGCTCAATTCTTGCCCATTCTATGCTTAGCCTGAACGCCTGATGACCGAGTTCCTTTAAAAGCAATACATCCTCCCTATACATATTATAGTGGTTGCACGCCATTCCCGAAACCTCATAGCTCGGATTTACCTTCAGCGTCTGCTGTTCGTTATACCAATTATTTGAATGTATATTGTTCCCCTCAACCTGATGTCCCGCGACAGCACTGCCCCATAAAAAATTTGTCGGAAATTTAAAGTCTTGTATTGAAAAAACGTCGGTCATTTGCTTCACCTTCATTGGTACAACATTAATAAAAATATTACAATTCACAATTCTTTGTGTATGTTTTGTAAAATAATTATAACATAACGCCATAACTTTGTATATAAATGAATATCGCATTTAATAGCACAAATTTGATATCTTTCTAGTAAATTAACCCTTTAACTGAGGTATGATATGTATACAATCAAAGCGTTACATCCGATTTCGTCCTCACTATTGACAGAATTAACCGCACGGTATATAATTCATCTTGAAAGAGAGGGAATTCGTATGGATAAGCTTTCCGTTAAAAAACCGGAGGCATACCCCTGGAGTGATAACGGATTTGTTTCAAATGAATACTTTGAAATAATCGACTGCGGAAATCTGATTGTGGACTTTGACACCCACCTTTGCCGCCCGAACGGTAGGCGTGATTACCAACTGATTTATATACTGAAAGGGAAATATCACGTAATAATAAACGGTAAATCCTTTATAGCGGAAAAGGGGAATGTTATTCTTTTCAAGCCGGATGAAGTACAGGATTACTCATATTATAAAAAGGATCTTACACACGCCTACTGGGTTCACTTTTCAGGGCATGAATGTGAAAGAATATTCTCCGAATGTAACCTTTCGGATGTTCATATAGTCAGCCTTTCCCATACAAGCGAAATTGAATATTTACTCGGCAAATTGTGCTATTATTATCACCTTGAAGGAAAGCAGTGTGCTTCCATCTGCAACGGGCTGTTAATATCGGTTTTGGGGCTTGTCGGTCATTACAGTCAATCGTCAGAAATACGCTATTCGCGTATCAACAGCAAAAATCAGGCGCTTATAAGCAGTGTTGTAAGCAGAATAAAGCAAAATGAAATTTTTGAAATGAACGTTGCAAAATGCGCTGAATTCTGCAATATGTCGCCCGCTCATTTCACAAGAAAATTCAAAGAGCTTGTAGGCGTATCTCCACAGGATTTCATCACCAAATCAAAGCTTGAGCGTGCCCAGCAGCTGTTGTTCTATACCGATAAATCAATTTCCGAAATTGCAATTGAGGTAGGCTATAACGACCCTAATTATTTTTCAAGAATTTTTAAGAAAACGTTTCAAATGACTCCGAAGGAATACCGCGAACAAATTACCGAATAGCAAAGGATAAGTTTGTGAAAACAAAACCGATTCATATTAAAACAATGGGTTTTACAGCCAATAAATTAAGGGGTTAAAAATATGAGAGGTAAAATTGAAGCGGCGGCTTTGGTTCTTTGCGCGGCAATGCTTGTATCAGGCTGCAAAAAAACACCGAATAACACTTTGGCAAACAGCAGCACCGTTTCATCGCAGCCTGCGGCACCCTCTGCCGCCGAGAGCACAAGCTCGGAGATAAGCTCTGCGGAGCCGGTATCGTCCGCCGTTTCAGAGCCGCCTGCCGAAAGCACGGCTTCGGCTGCCTCCTCAAAGCCTGCGCCGGTTTCAAAGCCTGAGGTCAAGCCTGCTCCCGCACCTGCACCCGTCAACCCTGAGGACGAAAGGCTTATGCAGCTTGACAACACGCGCCGCGGCTACGGTCAGGGCAATGCCAAGGACAGCGCAAACAGACCCACCGGCGCTGTTGCCGCGCAGGAAAAGTATGAAAAATACGGGGCGGTATTTATAGCGCCGCCTTCAAACAATGTGTACCTTACGTTTGACTTAGGGTATGAAAACGGCTATACATCAAAAATTCTTGATACTCTTGCCGAAAGAAACGCAAAAGGAATTTTTTTCGCTACAATGGGCTACTGCAAATCCGCGCCGCAAATAGTTGAGCGAATAATTAAAGAGGGTCATATTCTCGGTAATCATTCGGTAAGTCACAAATCAATGCCAACGCTTTCCGTTTCGGAAATGAAAAAGGAAATTCAGGGGCTGCACGATTATATTAAAACCAAATACGGCTACGAAATGTTCCTTTTCAGACCGCCCATGGGCGAATACTCCACCCGCTCCCTCGCGGTTGCGCAAAGCCTTGGGTACAAAACAATGAACTGGAGCTTTGCCTATAAGGATTGGGAGACAGGCAACCAGCCGGATGAAGCATGGGCGCAGCAAAAAATGCTGAATGATGTTCACGGCGGAGCTATTTACCTTATACACGCGGTATCAAAAACAAACGCGGCTGTTCTCGGCAACGTTATAGAGGGTATTCGCGCAAGGGGCTTTGAAATAGCCGAATACCCCCGCCCGTCCTGATAATATTTGCCGTTCACCGCATTTCTTTGGGGAAATTAACGGTTGAAATCAAGCTTATACGGGTGTATAATGGTATAAAATTCCACAGGAGACGAACTCAATATGACGTTTTCGGCGCGTTATCTTAAAAAGGGTACATCCCCTCTTGCAGTCTGCTGGCTTGTGTCGGCGGTCTGCTTCGGTATGTTTTATGAGCTGCTTTCAGCAGCTTTTTCCGCCGTTATTGCGGGCATATTGGTATATAAAATAATCAAAAACGGGGCGCGGCTGCGTTTAGGCTTAATGCCGGCAGCTGTGCTCGCTGTTTTTTTGGGCTACATATTTACCTGCTTTTGGGCGGTAGATGCAGGTGCGGCGCTTTCGGCTTTGATTACACAAGATGCTACCGCTACGAAGAATACACCTTCAGTCTGCGTTTCAGCGGTAACTATTCGGCATTTGAAGCCCCGGCAGGCAGCACGGCTGCCGCATATATAGCGCGGCTTGACAGACTGCCCTGCAAAGAGCATAACCTGACCGACTGGATGGAATACCGTAAAAACACCTGCACACTTGCAGGCGAGCTGGTAAGAAACTGCACCGAATGTGATTATTACGAGGCAAAAACGGTTGCTGTAAAGGGTCACAGCTATTCGGGTGAATACATTATTGATAAAGCCCCCACCTGCACAGAAGACGGTCAGCTTTCAAAACGCTGCTCAGATTGCGGAATATTAGTTACCGACAGTGTAATCATCATAAAGGCTAACGGTCATAAATTCGGCAATTGGACCACCGTAAAGACCCAAAGCTGCCATTCTGACGGTGAAAGGACGCACGAGTGCAGCGTTTGCCACACTAAAGAAACCGAAAGCATACCCGCCGAGCACCGCAGAGGGCTTTGGTACTGGGTTATTGAGCCGGAAAAGAACAACGGCACAGGCTTTAAGAGCGCCGATTGCGAGGATTGCCACGAAAAGCGCATTGCAACCGTTCAGGCAACCGAGCTTGATAATGTGGGCGACCTTAATGACGATAAGGCAATCAACATTAGGGACATTATAAACATTAAAAAGCAGCTTGCAAAAACCGACGCATATAGTCGCGAGGCGGATTTGAACCGCGACGGCAGCCTCAACTCTCAGGATATGACAATGCTGCGCAAGTATTTGCTTTCGGTTTTAAAGGCGCTTTGATTTCACGTTATAATTAAAAGAGTTAAATAAGGAAAGACGCATTTAAGAGAAGCCTTAAATGCGTCTTTCCGTTTAATTTAAAAAATCATCAGGAAAATTTTTTATCAATTTCCCGTGCGGCGTTTTCCAACGCCGTGCAGGTGAATTTTTCAAATTCGCCGTTATCCACAAGCTGTGCCAAATCGGGGTCTATCGGCAGCTCCGCCAAAAGCGGAAGTCCCAGCTCATCGGCAACGGCGCCGCTGCCCTTGCCGAAAAGGCGCAGCTTTTTGCCGCAATCCGGGCAAACGGCGTAGCTCATATTTTCAATAAGCCCCAAAACCGGAATATCCATCATTTTTGCCATATTATATGCCTTTCGCACTATGAGGGACACCAGGTCCTGCGGCGAGGTTACAATAACCGCGCCGTCAATCGGAATTGACTGAAATACCGTAAGCGGAACATCTCCCGTTCCGGGCGGGCAGTCAATTATAAGGTAATCAAGGTCACCCCACACAACATCGTGCCAGAACTGCTTTACCGCACCCGCAATTACCGGTCCGCGCCAGAGCACCGGCATATCGCCCTCCTCAAGCAGCAGATTTATTGACATTACTTTAATGCCGGTTTCGGTTTCGGCAGGCAAAATGCCTATTTCGTTCTGATATGCGCGCGAACGTATTCCGAAGGTTTTGGGTATTGAGGGTCCGGTAATATCCGCGTCAAGTATACCCACAGTATGACCCATTCTTTTAAGCAGCACTGCCAGCATTGAAGCGGTCATTGATTTCCCAACACCGCCCTTACCGCTTACAACCGCCAAAACGTGCTTTATATTATTATATTCTCCGGTAGGCTCTATAAGGCTTGCCCCCTCGCGCGAGGCGCAGTTTTCGCCGCAGGATGAGCAGTTGCCCGAGCAACCTGTGTTTTTTTCTTCAGACATTTATTTTCCTCCGTTGCTTAAATAAATTAAATTATAATTAAGTATATCACAATTACTCCGCTTTATCAAGTGGTCGCGGGGCAATGCTTGAATATTCGTTTTTAATTTCCCCTAAAACAGAAGAAAAAAACCTTGATTATTTTTTAAAACTGTGTTATAATAGCATTTGCTGTAAAATACAGTATATATTTGCGCTGATAGCTCAGCTGGATAGAGCATCTGCCTTCTAAGCAGAGGGTCGGGGGTTCGAGTCCCTTTCAGCGCGCCATCTATAGCAGTAAGCTGTAACCCGGCTTACTGCTCTTTTTATACTTTGTATATATCACCCCAATCGGACAGCGCC
>URPQ01000002.1 GCA_900549755.1 uncultured Oscillospiraceae bacterium | reverse complement strand
CTTGTAAAGCCTGCGATAATGACTTTGCTTATTTATTCCTTTCAGGGAATCTGGAACAGCACGGGTGGCAGTTACATATTTGATGAAAAATTAAAGACTCTGCCCACTGCGCTTAACAATATTATTACAAGCGGTATATCAAGAACGGGCGTTTCCTCGGCGGTTTCGTTGCTACTTATTTTGCCGCCTATCGCGGTCTTCCTGTTCGCGCAGTCAAACGTATTGCAGACGATGGCGACCTCGGGTATGAAGGATTGAGGTGCATTCAATGAAGCTTTACAAAAAAACAGCGTTATTTTTAGGAATGTTTTTACTTATTACCGCGGCTTTTCCCTTTGCCGCATCGGCATATTACGATTCCTCACTTGATTCATACTCCTACTTCGGAAAGGAAACTGTAACTTCGGCACCCGCGGCATATTCCTTTGACAGGGAGATAAGCGCTAAAACGCTTGGCGTTGTCGGTGCTTGTGAAATATCCGATATTAAATACAGTGCAGGACAGTTTTATCTTTTGGATAAAGCGGGCGGACGGGTTATTATTCTCTCGGATACGGGTGAGCTTAAGAAGGTAATTGCGGACAATATCGGACTTTCCGCGCCCGATGGCTTTTTCGTTTCTCAAAACGGGTCTGTTTATATCGCCGATACAGAAAACGGTCGCATAGTTAAAACCGACGCGGACGGTCAGCTGACAGCGGTTGTTTCAGCCCCCGATTCAAAGGTGACGCTTTCAGACTCGGCGTTTGTTCCGATAAAGATTTCGGTTGACAGCGCAGAACGCCTTTATGTGCTTTCAAGAGACGACACCAACGGAATTTATCAGCTCGGTCTTGACGGCTCTTTTTACGGTTTTTACGGCTCTGTTCCCGTAGTGCCGAGCTTTTCAGAGTTGCTTTGGCGCTCCGTTTCAACAAAGGAACAGCTTTCAAAAATGCTCCTTTTTATTCCTACGGAATACAGCGGTATGGATATTGATGAGGAAGGTTTTATATATACCACCGTCTCAACCAATACCGACAGCGAGATGCGCAGCTTTCTTTCAAGCAAAAGCAAGCAGTTAGCTCCCGTAAGACGGCTTAATCCTAAGGGGAGCGATGTTCTGCTTAGAAACGGTAATATTCCTCCTATGGGGGATGTGCTTTTTGACGATACGGTTACAAGAGAAACCATGGCGTCAAAGCTTACCGAAATTGCCGTTTACAAGGACGGTATTTACAGCGTTTTAGACAGCACGCGGTGCCGTGTTTTCACCTATGATAAGGACGGTAACCTGCTGTTTGAATTCGGCAAAAAGGGAGACAGTATTTCCGATTTAGGCACACCTGAGGCGCTTTGCTATTACGGGGACAATATCGCCGTGCTTGACGCGAAAAGCGGCTCTGTCAAGCTCTTCAAAAGAAATGAATACGCCGCGGCGATAGTAAAAGCTGCGGTTTGTGAAAAATCGGGAGACTATGAAGGCTCAGCGGCGGCGTGGAACGACGTTCTTTCGCTTAACTCGGGTTGTCAGATAGCATACAGCGGAAAGGCGCGTCAGGCGTTAAGGGATAAGGACTACCGCACGGCAATGAAGCTTTTCCGATTTGCAGACGATACCGAGGGCTATTCAAAAGCCTTTTCGCTCTATCGCAACGAGTTAGGCTCACGCTTTGCGGCACCCGTAATTGCAGGTATTATTTTGGTCGCCGTACTTATTTTCGCCGCAAAGCGGCTTTTAAATAAAAAAACCAAAAAGGTGAAAAAGGAAAGCAAAACGCGCGAGCTTTTAAATAAAGCGTGCTACGGCTTTTATATAATGCGCCATCCGTTCGACGGCTTTTGGGATATGTCCTTTGAAAGCCGAGGAAGTCTCGGCGGAGCGACCGTTATTTTAGCGGCGGTAGTTGTTCTTAATTTGCTTATGCAGGCTGTATCGGGTTACCTTGTTTCGGGGAATAAAGCGGCAACGGATAATCTTCTTCTGCGCGGGTGCGCGGGGATTTTGGTTCCCGCGGCGCTTTGGTGTGTGGCTAACTGGTCGGTCACATCGCTGATGAACGGCTCGGGTAATATGAAACGGATTTATATGTATACCTGCTATTCGCTTACTCCGCTGCTTTTGTTTATGCCTGCTTTAATAATTATAAGCAATGTAATTACTCTGGACGAAGCGGCGCTTTACGGAATTTTAACAATGCTTATGTATATCTGGATGGCGTTTTTGCTCTTTGCGGGAACCGCCGTGGTGCATCAGTATTCAAGCGGAAAAACCCTGCTTGCGATTATCGTAATATTTATTGCGATTGCGGTAATTCTTTTCCTTTTACTGCTTTGTGTGACGATTTTCCAGCAGATGAGCGAGTTTGTCGTCAATATTTCTGAAGAAATTGCTTTAAGAACCTGATATTCGGAGGAAGCTATGAATTTTAATGTAAGCGGCGGAAATAAAAACGCCCAAATAAATATTGAAGTCAGTGAAACAGGCGGTATAACCGAGGCAGAGCTTACCGCTGTTTTTGACAAAGCCGAGACACCTGAAAGAATTAAGGTTTCCTGGAAATTTCCCGCGGTGGATTGCTATTCAACCTGGAGCCCCTCTATACGCGACGACCATTCTATTCAGCCTAACTGGGCGCCGCGCCGCACCTCTAGCGAGCTTGCGCGCTGGATGCCGTTGCACGGGATTTTGTCGATCGGCGGGGAAAACCGTCTTTTGATTGCCGTTTCCGACGCACTCCGTCCCATAGAAATTGAGACGGGAATTAATGAGTTTGATTCCTGTATAGACTGCTCGGTGACCTTTTTTACCCGCCCGACGGCGCCTTTAAGCTCTTACAGTACGGTTATTCGACTTGATTGCCGCGCTCTACCGTTTTATGAATGTGTTAAGGAGGCGGTCGGCTGGTGGGAAACCGAATGCGGTTATACTCCCGCATATGTGCCAAAAGCCGCTTTGGAGCCTGTAAACTCCCTTTGGTACAGCTATCATCACGGTCTTCAGGCGGACGAAATTGTTAGGCAATGTCAGTTGTCGGGCGAATACGGAATGAAAACCGTTATTATAGACGACGGCTGGCAGATGGACGAAAGCGAAAGCGTAAGCGGAGTATACGCTTATTGCGGCGACTGGCAGGTATCGGAAAAAAAGCTCGGCGATATAAGACTGTTGGTTGATAATATTCACAAAACGGGTATGAAGGCGGTATTATGGTTTTCGGTTCCGTTTATCGGTATAAAATCAAAAAGCTATCCGCATTTTAAAAATATGATATTGCAAAACAGCGGGGACGGGGAGACCTATTTCGCGCTCGACCCTCGCTATAAAGAGGTCAGAGAATATCTTACCGCGTTTTATGTAAGGGCGGTCGGCGAATGGGGCTTTGACGGTCTTAAGCTTGATTTTATTGATTCCTTTGTAGCGTCGGGCGACCCGCTGATTGCCGATGGAAAATGTGATTTTTCCTCGGTTGAGGACGCGGTTATGGCTCTGCTCGACGGTGTATATAAAAAGCTTACGGCTTTAAATCCCGAGGTTATGCTTGAATTCAGGCAGAGCTATATAGGCCCCGCGGTAAGAAAGTACGGAAATATGTTAAGGGTAGGCGACTGCCCAATTGACGCGATTAAAAACCGTCAGGATATTGTAAATATGCGGCTCATCTCGGGTAAAACGGCGGTTCATTCGGATATGGTGGCTTGGAATTATGAGGACAGTGCGGAATCCGCCGCCTGTCAGCTTGCAAGCATACTTTTTTCGGTTCCGCAGATTTCAGTCCGACTTGACGAGCTTAATGAAGAGCATAAGAAAATGCTTAAATTCTATCTCGGCTTTTGGAAGGAACACAGAGATATTCTTTTAAACGGCATACTTACAGCCGAAAATCCCGAATGTAATTACAGCTCTGTTACGGCGAGCGGTGACAACGCTCGGATTACCGCGGTTTACGCCGATTCTGTTGTGGACTGTACTGCGAAATACACCGCCGCTGTAAACGTTACTAAGAAAACGGGACTTGTGCTTGAAGGCTGTGCGGGAAAGCGTTTTCGCATTGTCAACTGTAAGGGGGAGGAAACGCAAAGCGGCATTGTTAAGTCCGAAATTATCCGTTTGCCTGTTCCGATAAGCGGAATGGTATTTATAACGGAATCCGAGATTAAGGTGATGTGATGAAACGGAAATTACTAAAGTGGGGAATATGGCTGCTCGTAATTCTCCTTGTATGCGGCGCGGTATTTCTTATGCCGAGCAGGAGCAGGGTTAGCTACGGCATTGAAAAAGGCTCTGTTGATTTTACCGACGTTGAGTTTGACATTACTGATTCGGTGCTCGGAGCGGAGGAATATTTAGCGGCAAAGAATGAGCGCTTTGAGCTGTATCTCGACAGCAAAGCCAACATTACCGTTCGCGATATTGTGAGCGGAAAAAGCTGGAGCGCGGTTTCGTCCGACGCCGAATATTCCGAAGAAAAATACAGCTCGTCCTTAAATCTCGCTTTTTATGATAATAACGCGCAGACAGTGCTTTACAGCTCGTCGGACGCTGTAGATAAGGGACAGTTTAAGGTTTCCTCAACCGATAAAGGGGTACGCGTGGAATATGTTTTCGGCGAAATATCAAAGGATTTCGTATTCCCCGAACAGATTTCTGAAACTCGTATGAAAGAGTATTTAAAAAAGATGTCTGCGGAGGATGCCGACTATATCGGCAGACGGTATACCCTTTATTCTGTCGAGCTTACGGACGGTGCAAACCGCGAATACCTTTTAAGCCAGTATCCGCGGCTTAAGGACGAAAATCTTTATGTTTTGACCGACGCCTCGAACAATACGATGAAAAAGAAAATCGATGAAATATTCCGCTCAGTCGGTTATACCTATGAAGACCGAGATAAGGATAATTCAGGCAACGGGAGCGAGGCTGAAAACCCTAAGTCCTTTAGAGTTGCTATTGATTATGTGCTTACCAAAACGGGCTTCAAAGCGAGCATTGACCCCGAAAACATAGAATTCTATCGGGATTATCCGATTTCAGAGCTTGAACTGATGCCTAATTTCAGCAGCTTTTGCGGCGGAGAATCGGGATATTATGTGGTTCCCGCCGGCAGCGGCGCGCTGATTTCGGTGGATCCGAATGAGACCGCCAAGGACAGCGCCTATTCTCTGTCGGTTTACGGGCAAAACAGCTCGGTCACAAGAAAGCTTGATACACAGGACAGCGTCTGCACGCTGCCTGTCTTCGGCCAGTACAAGGACGGCAAGGGATTTTTATGCGTGATTGAAAAGGGTGCTGAACAGGCTCAGCTTTTGTTTAAGCGAACCTCTCCCTATGTGACGGGCTGTGCGGCTTTTACGGTTATAGATAACGGCATTTATCAAATGAAATCGAAAACCGATACCACACTCTTTTCTTCGGAGGCGTCGCTTGAAGGCATTTCGGCAGAATACATACTCATAAGCGATACCTCCGAGGAAGGCGCTTATTCCGAAATGGCGGGAATATACCGTGAGCGTCTTAAAGAAGAAAGAGTACTTTCAGATAAGGTCCCGGCTTCGTCTCCTAAGCTACTCGCAGAGCTTATAGGAAGTGTGGAGTACAATACGCATTTCTTGGGTGTTATTCCTTCTCAAAAGGAATTTGCTTTGACCGACTATGAGCAAATGTCGGATATAGCAAAGGAGCTGAATTCAACCGTCGGCGAGGGAAATCTCACCTGTCTTATTTCAGGCTGGAACAAGAACGGTCTTAACGCTCAAAAGCCGGGCACGGTTTCATTAAGCGGTGCGCTCGGTTCAAAGAGCGACTTTACAAAACTGATAAATGCTTTTAGTGATAACAAAATCTCATATTTTGTTAATCTTGAATTTGTCTCGGCAAATCCCGCGCGGCTTTTCGGGTACAGCTCTTTTTCACAATCCGCGCGTTCGCTTAACAACGGTATTGTAAAGCTTTCGTATCTTGATTCGGTCAGCTGTCAGTGGGAGGAAAGCGGCAGACAGCTTATTTCACCCACGCGTTATATGAAAATTTCCGACAGCTATTCAAAAAAAGCGGACGGCTTTGACGGCATAGGCGTATCAGAGCTTAGCAGTATGCTGTACGGTGATTATTCAAACAGCGAGACCGTGACCCGTGCCCAGGCGAGTAAGGCAATTACCGAAACACTTTCATCGCTCTGTGAAAGCCATCAGCTTATAGGAAACGGCGGCAATTTGTACGCTCTTGAATACCTTTCGTTTGTTGACGGGCTTTCGGAGATTCCGCAGGAATACACCTTTTCACGCCGTATTCCCTTTGTTCAGATGGTTTTGCACGGCTACATTCCTTACACCTCCCGCGATATGAATTCGGAGGAGGACAGCCGAACAGCTCTCTTAAAGCGCATTGAATACGGTGAAAACCTGCGCTATACGCTTACTGCCAACTCGTTTGATAAGCTTTATGAGACCGATTTCAGCTCTATTTCCAGCACCCGATATTCCGGGCTTAAGGCTGATATTTCCGAGAATTATAAGGCTTTAAGCAAAGCGCTTGACGGTCTTATGGATAAGGAAATCGTATCGCACCGCGCTTTAAGCGACAGTGTTGTTCGTGTTGAATACGAGGGCGGCTCTGAGATTTATGTGAACTACGGCGATACGGATTATACCGCGGAGGGGATAACCGTCAATGCCAAGGATTTTCTCCGCAAATAAAAAAGAACGGTGAAATTAAAATGAAAAGAAAAATAATCGTTCTTATCTTGGGGGTGTCCCTTTTGTCTGATTTGTTTGTGACAGGCTTTACTTCCGTTTCCGCAGAGGTGGGAATTGATAAAAGCTATGTTATTTTCGACGCTAATCCTCGCAATGTTTCCGAAACAGACGGGGCTGACGCCTATCCATCGGGTGTAGATGTATATGATCAATATTGCTTTGCGCAACAAAGAATAAAGGGCACAAGCTATCTTAAATATACAGGTGAAGAAATACCGTGTTATGTTCTTGAATTTGATTCCGAGTTTGACCATGACAAGGCTTTGATTGAGAACGGGTTTATGTGCAATGACGGCGAAAATGGCAGAAGCGAGAGCAAAATTGCAGTCGGTCATATGGGCTGGATGCAGTATCCCGAAATTATGCGCGCTGTCAAGGATTATGTTTATGTTTCCTATGATGTTTATGTTGAGGACGAGAAGGGACGGGATATAACCTTGACCGTGTCACCGATGTATTGGTATCTGGACGCGTGGAAAAATGATCCTCAAAGCAACTCTGCTATTTTTGACAGCTTTGCTGTAACTCAAAAGAACGAATGGATTTCCCGCTCGGTTAAAATAAGAAATATTGCTGATGCTCAAACAACAGTAAGTCAGTGGACGCAGGGGGATATATTTTTTCAGGTTGCAGGGCTTGACGGCGCGGCACTTACCGTTAAAATACGCAATTTCCGTTTAGAGGTTAAGGAAAGTGACCGTGAGAATATAAATAATGCCCTTTCTTCGATAGAAAATATAGATAATAAAAGGAATTTCACTACATATTTTTGGAGCGATACCGAGTCTCTGCCTGATTTGCCTAAGACTTCGGGCGGAAAAAACGATTATTTTGCAATACTTACCGCCTTTGACGCCGGAAGTGAGTATGCGAGAATTTCTATGATTAATAATGCTTTGCCTGCTTCGGCTCACGGTATTCTTTCGGTTCCACCCTCGGCAAAAAGCGGCAGTACCGTATCGGTTACAGCGTCTCCCGAAATCGGGTTTGAGCTTTCCTCGGTCACGGTTACCGCTGCTGATGGCTCTGCGGTTTCGTTGGATTACAACCATTACGGCAACGGTGCGACCTTTGTAATGCCTGATAAAGAGGTAAGCGTTAGTGCTTACTTTGAATTGGAAGATATTAAGGAGCGAAGCCGCTATGTGATTTACGAAAGCGTACCCGAAAAATCAGATTCGGCATATTCCCCGATAATCGAAAAATTTACCGATAAGGGTACGGGTTCCATTGAAAATGACGGCGAAATGACCTTCTGGCGCGCGGATTTCAACAAAGAGGGAACCGTTGTCTTTCCGAATACGGCAAACGGAAATATGCTTTATAACAATCCCGATGTGATGAAAAAGCTTGCGGAGTATATTCATTTTGAATGTGACGTGAGGGTGAATACGGGTCTTAACTTAAAAATCAAGCCTACTTTTATTATAGCGCCCGTATCGGCGTACACAACGGGGAAGTTTTCCTATGAAATCTGCAATTTTGAATATGTGGATTGCTGGCGTTCGGGTTATGAAACAAATAAGTGGATTACTTATGATGAAAAGGGCTTGACATTTACTTCTAACACCTCGCCCTTAGGCTGGCAGGGCGATATACTGATTAATCTGCAAATGAGCGAGGGAAAAGTAATGAGCAACGGGAATGTTTCTGTTGACATCAGGCGTTTGCGACTTACCCTTGACGAAGCCGACCGCGCGGCGGTTGACTCTGCACTGGCATCAATAGGAATAAGCGACGGCTTTAACAGGCTTACCTCGGGCAATAAAAGCTCCGCCTACAGCACCTCCGCCGATTTCGGCGACATTAACGGCGACAGCCTGATTGATGTTCGGGATTTGGTACGCATTAAGAAAAAAGCGGCTGATTCGGCTGTGTCTGCGGTTTATAAAGCGGCAGATTACAATTCCGATAATGTTATAGACTCTTATGATTTAGCTGCGTTTCGCAAACAGCTTTTGGGTTCGATTACCTTAAGACCTGTGTGCGAACACCCGGGCGTCGCGGAAATGGATGCGGATTACAGCTTTTACGCGGCGGATACCGATTATATACCCGAAGAATACCTTACCCTTTCGGCAAGCGATGAAAGGGTAACGGTAAACGGTATGCGTGTTACCGTTCCCTACGAGGTCAGAAAGTGCGGCACCCTGACGCTTACCGTGCAGGACAGCCGCAGTGGAAAAACAGGCAGCTATACTATGAGCTTTATCGGCTTTAGCGAACAGCCGACCTTTAACGATGATTTTGATACTTTAGACACGGATGTATGGAAACAGTGCCGTGATAATGACGGCAATCTATATAAATCGGGTACAGTCTCGGACGGTAAATTGATTTTCACGATTGAAAAAGAGGGAGAACCGAGATGCCTTTTAAGCACGGAAGGCTCTTTCTCGCAGGCGTACGGCTGTTTCAGCGCGGTTATGGAAATGCCGAAAATCGGCTCGGGCAATGCCTCGTTTTTTATGACAGGCAATAATTATAAGCATAATCCTTTGACTGCACCGGGCATATGGGCGGGTAGCTACGGCGAAATAGATGTTGTAGAGTATTATCCCGATTGGGGCGACGATTATGCGGGTACGGTACATTGGTATCTTTGGAATCCCGAGCATTACAACTCCAGCGGAAATGAGCATATTAAGGTTCCGAATATCAAGGACGGATTTCATACCTATTCTGTTGTTTGGACAGAAAACGCAATTTATTGGTATTACGATAAAACACTTACGCGCGTTTATAAAGGCCCCGGAGTCACCGACGGAAGCGGTCCTATGAATCTTCTGCTGCAGCTATGGCCTGCTTACGAGGACTTTTGGAATACAACCTATGACGCGACCGAATTTCCTTACGAAGCGAAGTTTGACCGCGTAACCGTTTGGAGCCTTAAATAACCTTTTAAGCGATTTTTGAACGGAGGTGACAGAAAAAACCTTTTTAATTTCCCTAGCGTAAAAAAATTTAGGAGGAAATTTTATGAAAAAGTTAATCAGCGTTTTATTATCAATTACTTTGGCAGTGTTATGCTTTTCTTCGCTTGTCCTTTCTGCAGATACAGCAGAAACCGCACAGGACGGCCGCTCATATGTAATATGGGAGGCAAATCCTCTTAATCTGAGCAATCCTTCGCTTTCGGAATTCGGAGGTATGCTACAGGAAAATATTGAGCAAAACTCAAATAACCGCGCTCAAATTAAATCAGACATTAACGGCGCTTATTACGAGATTACTTTGGGTCAGAACGGCGGCTACGGCGCGGCATTGGCATCAAGTATTATATCATGGAAGTATGCGTTTACGGGTTGGATAGCCGATCAAGCTTTTGTAAATACAATTTTGCCGTATCTTACAGTAAAGTGCGATCTGCGCAGAGTTGACAGCGGTGTTGGCAACCCCGGCTTTGATATAGGTCTTATTCCGCTTTGGAGTACAAGCACAAACATAGCCTTTGTTAAAGCAAACGGCGATGAAAACTCGCAGGTGAACGCAAGCCGCGGCGAATGGATAAGCTGTGAAGGCACAAGGCATGGCGCGGATAAAACTTTCGGCGGTCATTTGTCGGACGGTCTTTTCTATGTCAGCGCATGGGGCGAGGGAGATGATGCTGTTTTAGCTGACGCACCTGTAGTAATTGATGTACGAAATCTTCGTATTGAGGTTAAAGAGTCAGACCGATTGGCGTTTAATAAGGCACTTAATGACGCGGGATACACTCCGAATGGCTCTTGGGGCTGGAATCATGATATTTCTTTCGGTAGTGATGAAAAAAGCAATACCGACTATTTCGGCGCTGTTATAAAGTATAACGATATTGCCGAGTACACAACCGAAAAGAAGCTAGTGATTTTTGAAGCCGATCCTACAAGGGTCAGCAACGAAAACGGCGCTTCCGCGAAGCCTGAATGGGCTTTAGATGAAACTCACCATAATTGGACCTTCGGATATAAAACCAGTGGCGTAGGTACTGTTGCATACGGTGCGGACGGACAGTGTTATAACAGTCGTATAACACACAGTTATTCGGGAAACGGCGCGTTGCTTAAAACGGAAGTAAACTCGGGATATACCGTAAACGGAAGCAAAATGGGTTGGATGGCAAATAATCAGTTGCTTGCGGTGCTTGCCCCGTATATGGAGGTTAAATATGATGTTTGCACTACTGTAGATTCATATGTAAGCATTATTCCTCTGCCTGAAGATACCGCAAACGGCACCAATCCTTATACGGAATATGCTGTTTTTGACGCACAGTCGGTAACCGCAGGAAATTGGGTGACAATGAGCCGAAAGGGAATGGCTAAAAACTTCACCGCGAACTACGGGCCTAATTGGAGCAAGGGAGATATTCTTGTTATTGCCGATAACGATTCCGCTTATGGATCAGGCGCTGAAAACGATGTTAAAATCAGAAATTTCAGGATTGAATTAAGTGTTTGGGATAAAGAAGAAATCAACGCGGCTCTGGCACAGGTTGACGGAATAGACAGCATTAGCTCATTTACCGACGCAAACGGAAATAACGACTATTTTTCGCTTCTCACAAGCTTTGACGCCGCCTCTGTTAATTCGGTTAATGCCGTAGCGGGCGATGTTAACTTAGATACTAACGTTAATATTATTGACCTTGTAAGTCTTAAAAAATACTCTGCTAACGGTAATAACCACATCAATTTCAAGGCTGCAAACTGCAACGGCGACGCGGTATTCGGCGATTCCGCAGATCTTGTCGCATTAAAGCAGCTTCTTCTCGGAATTAAATTTTAATTATAATTTTAACAAACGACAGACCGCTCCTTTAAAAGGCGGTCTGTCGCTGAATAAAACATACAGCTTCGGAGTTATTAAATGAGAAAAAATTTAGAGATTAAGGAAAAAGGAATATACCTTAACGGCGAAAAAACACAGATTTTATCGGGTGCGATTCATTATTTCAGGGTCGTTCCCGAGTATTGGGAGGATAGGCTTAAAAAGCTTAAAAACTGCGGACTTAATACGGTGGAAACCTATGTGCCGTGGAATCTGCACGAGCCTGAGGAGGGGGAGTTCTGCTTTGATGGAATCTGCGATATGGAACGCTTTTTCCAAACAGCTGACGCTCTCGGGCTTTATGTGATAGTGCGCCCGTCGCCTTATATCTGTGCCGAGTGGGAGGGCGGCGGTCTTCCTTATTGGCTGCTCGGCTACAACGGCTTAAAGCTGCGTTGCTCAAACGGGCTTTATTTTGAAAAGGTAGAGAATTATTATAACGAGCTTATGCCAAGGATAAAAAAACACCTCTTTAAAAACGGCGGACCGATTATTGCTGTGCAGGTGGAAAACGAGTACGGCAGTTTCGGCAACGATAAAGAATATATAAGCCGTCTTTACAGGCTTATGCTTTCTTATGAACTTGATACCTTCTTCTTTACAGCAGACGGAACCGAAAAATATATGCTTAACGGCGGACTTACCGACGGTGTTTTTGCAACGGCTAACTTCGGATCTGATCCCGAGGGTAATTTTGAAGCATTGGACGCCCGAAGACCCAATCAGCCGCATTTTTGTATGGAGTATTGGTGCGGTTGGTTTGACCATTGGGGTGAAAAACCTCATAAGCGCGACGCGGAGGATATTGTCGCTCCGCTTAAGCGTATGCAGGAACGCGGAGAGCATTTTAATATATATATGTTCCACGGAGGAACAAATTTCGGCTTTATGAACGGCGCAAATTATGCCGACACCTATCAGCCTACGGTCACAAGCTATGATTACGGCGCTTTTTTAACCGAAAACGGTGAATATACTGAGCAGTACAGACTTCTTAAAAACGAGCTTTCGCGTTATCGTGAAGATCCTGACCTTCCTTGCAAGCCGATACCTTTGCGCTCTTACGGAGAAATAAGACTGACAGAATCTGCGCGGCTGTTCGATAATTTAGAGCGCATTTCAGCCTTGACAGAGGATACCGTTCCTCGCTCCTTTGAAGAACTGCGCCACCCTTACGGCTTTGTGCTGTACCGCACTAAGGTCGCGGCGGATACAACGGCAGAGAGACTAAAGCTTAACAAGGTGCGCGACCGCGTTTGGGTATATGCGGACGGAAAGCCATTAGGAGTAATTGACCGTATGGGTATTCGCAATGATGAAATCTGGCTCGGTGGTAATGAAAATGAGGTTACGCTTGATTTGCTTGCGGAAAATCTCGGAAGAATCAATTACGGTCCGAAACTTTTAGACAAAAAAGGAATAGATTTTCCCGTTATGATAGGTCAGCAACAGCAGTTTGGATATAAAATGTATCCAATCAATTTTGAACGCATTTCAGAACTTGAATTTAAAGAGGGCGCGGTCTCGGACGGAACTCCCGTTTTTCTGTACGGCGAGCTGTACGCCGATGAATGTGCTGATACATTTCTTGATATGTCGGGCTTCACAAAGGGCTGTGTTTTTATAAACGGCTTTAATCTCGGCAGATACTGGAATATAGGTCCTACACTTGATTTGTATATCCCCGCACCGCTTATTAAAAAAGGGAAAAATGAAATTGTGGTTTTTGAAACAGAGAGATTTGAGAGAGATTATATTACCGCAAACGATTACAGAGTGAAAAGAGAGGAAGACAAATGACACATATCATACCTAAACCGTTATACTGTAATACAAAGGGAGGAACCGTGCCGTTCGGTGCGGAAACCGTATTTTCAGGGGATTTTGAGGAAATATTTCAGGTGCTCCGCGAATTTATGCCGAAGACGGGCGGCGGAAATAAAATAATATTTGTAAAGGATACCTTTCTTGAAAAAGAGGAATACCGAATAGAATGCGGCGAAAAGGATATAACGGTTTTCGCCGCGGATAAGTCGGGCGCGTTTTACGCAGTTATGTCGCTTATACAGTTAAATATGGGCAGAAAAAGCCTTCCGCGGGTTATAATTTCGGATAAGCCGAGGTTTTATCACCGCGGTTTTATGCTGGATTGCTCCCGTCATTTCTGGACGGTTGAAAAAATTAAGAAAATACTTGATTTTATGGCGCTTTTAAAAATGAATGTCTTTCATTGGCATTTGTCCGACGATCAGGGCTGGCGCATTGAGATTGAAAAATATCCGCTTTTGACTGAAAAGGGAGCGGTTCGCAGGGTAACAGACCTTAATAAGAACTGTTCGGGACATTATGCGCCCCAGACGGTCGGTACCGAATACGGAAGAGGACTTTTTTATACCAAGGCACAGGCAAGGGATATTGTTGATTACGCGGCTGAGCGGTTTATAAAGGTTATACCCGAAATAGATATGCCGGGTCATATGTCGGCGGCGATAGCCTGCTATCCCGAGCTATCCTGCACAGGTGAAAAAATAGAGGTGCCGGACGAATGGGGAGTGCTTAAAAATTTAGGCTGCCCCGGTAAGCAGGCGCTTTATACATTTGCAAGAGATATAATTGACGAGCTTTGCGAGATTTTTCCGTCCGAATATTTCCATATTGGCGGGGACGAGGTGCTGACCGAGCCTTGGGAAAGCTGTCCTGACTGTCAGCGCCTTATGAAAGAGAAAAAGCTTGAAAGCCCGCGCGATATTCAGGGGTATTTTAACGGTGTTATTGCGGATTATCTTGCTCAAAAAGGTAAGGTGCTTGTAGGCTGGAACGAGATTTTGAATTCGAATTTTGCAGCACCTGATAAAATGGTCGGTCAATGGTGGATAGACTCGGGAACCGAAACCGAGCGCGAATGGCTTAAAAACGGCGGTCAGATAATACTTTCCTTCCTCGACTATATGTATATGGATCACCCCTATTCGGCAAGAACGCTTGAAAAGACCTATTCCTTTGAGCCTGAACTCTTGGGAGTACCCGAGGGTGCACATATATTAGGTATTGAGATTCCGCAGTGGACCGAGCATATAAGAACCGAGGAAAAGCTTGATTTATATACCAATGTAAGACTTCTTGCGGCGGCGGAAATCAGCTGGACGGCTAAGGAAGAAAAGGATTATAAGGATTTTGAAGAAAGGGTTGAAAAGCTCAGAAATCCGCTTAAAGCGCTCGGTATAAAAACAGCTCCGCATGAATTTTACAGCGGCAGAGCGTATACGGATAATCCGAACGGGCATATTTCCGAAATCTGGGATTTATGGCACGCCGACCCCGATTTTGAAATGAAATGTCTTAAAAAATAAAAACGAGGCAGAAATATGAAATTTATCACGGTTGATACATACGAAAAGCTAAGCTGACAGGCAGCGAATATTATTTCGGCACGGGTAATTTTAAAGCCTGATAGCGTTTTAGGACTTGCCACAGGCTCGTCGCCTTTAGGCACTTATAAACAGCTTATAGAGTGGTACGAAAAGGGAGACATTGATTTCAGCAAGGTTACCTCGGTTAATCTTGACGAATATGTCGGTCTCGACGGCACAAATGACCAAAGCTACCGATATTTTATGAACAAAAACTTTTTTGAGCACATAAATATTGATATTAACAATACCTTTGTACCAAACGGCTGTGCGGTCGATTTGGCGGGCGAGGGCAAGCGTTACGACGAGCATATAGCCGAACTCGGCGGCATTGATTTACAGCTTTTAGGCATAGGACTTGACGGTCATATCGGCTTTAACGAACCTGACAAATATTTCGTCAAAAGCACCCATGTTGTAGACCTGCACGAAAGCACGATAAAGGCGAATTCCCGCTTTTTTGCAAATATCGACGAGGTGCCTAAGCGCGCGATTACAATGGGTATGGTATCAATTATGCAGGCGAAAAAGATTTTACTGATTGCAAGCGGAAAGGAAAAGCGGGATATTCTCGAAAAAGCCTTTTACGGACCGATAACTCCCGAAATCCCCGCTTCGATTCTTCAACTTCACCCTGATATTACGGTCATTTACAGTGAAAAATAAGGAGGCTTATATCAATGAATAAAAGTTGCTTTAAGCGTTTTGGCATTATGCTGGACTGCTCGCGAAATGCGGTTATGCAGGTGTCACAAGTTAAAAAAATGATGGATTATATGTGTGCTATGGGGTATAACGCCGTTATGCTGTATATCGAGGATACTTATGAGGTTGACAATCAGCCTTATTTCGGTTATCTTCGCGGCAGGTATTCACAGAAGGAGCTTAAAGAGATAGACTCATATGCCAACGAAAAGGGAATGGAATTTATACCGTGTATCCAGACCCTTGCACACCTTAACGCGTTAATGCATTGGCCCCAATACATTGATATGCGCGACTGCGAGGATATACTTTGTGCGGGCGATGAAAAGGTTTACAAGCTTATAAAGGATATTTTTGCTTCACTCGATAAGGTGCTTACCTCGCGCACGATAAATATAGGTATGGACGAAGCGTACCTTATGGGTCGCGGACGTTATATGGATATTAACGGCGCCTGCGACCGAACGGAAATTCTTATTAATCATTTAAAACGGGTGGCGGATATAGCTGCAAGATATGATTTCACCCTTTTAATGTGGAGCGATATGTTCTTCCGTCTTGCCACGGGAACACACTACGGCGAGGGCGAGCTTAATCCCGAGATAAGAAATATGATACCGGAAAACGTAAGACTTGTATACTGGGATTACGATAAAAATGAAAAGGGGTATTTTGATTCTCTTATTAAGCGGCACAAGGCAATTAGCGATGATATTTGGTTTGCAGGCGGCGCACAAAGCTGGCACGGATTTACCCCGCACAACACCTATGCGATTAAAGCAAATGAAACGGCGGTAAAATCCTGCACCGAAAACGGAATTGAAAACTATTTTGTAACTGCATGGGGAGATGACGGCGGAGAATGTTCGCGCTATTCCGTACTGCCTACCCTTTTCGCAGTATCCGAATTTGCCAAGGGTAATTTCGATAAGGAAAATATTAAAGAAAAATTCAAAGAAATATTTAAGCTTGATTTTGATAAATTTATGTTGCTCGAGCTTCCCGACACGCCAGACTCCGTGGGATATGTCAATCCCGATAAATATATGCTTTACAGCGACCCGTTTTTAGGTGTGTGGGACGCTACCGTTTGTGACGGCGACGCGCAGGCCTATAAAAAATGTGCCGAAAAGCTGGCGCAGATACCTAAGAATTATAAGTATTCATATATTTTTGAGTCACAGCATGCCTTGTGCGAGCTTTTATCCCTTAAATTCAGCCTAGGCGTTGACACCCGAAGAGCCTATCTTTCAGGAGAAAAGGAGGAGCTTTTAAAGCTTTTGCCGCAGTATGACCTGATTTTAACTGAGCTCAATGAGTTTTACACGGCTTTTGAAAAGCAATGGATGCTTGAAAATAAGCCGCACGGTTTTGATGTGCAGGATATAAGGCTCGGCGGTCTCGAAAAACGGGTACGGCACTGTAAGCAGAGACTTGAGCAGTATATAGAAGGCACTATAAAGTCTATTGAAGAGCTTGAAGAGCCGCTTATGCATCCCCACGGCAAGGGCTGTGATTATAATTCTGCACCTGTATATAAAAACAGCTGGAAAGAAACGTCAACAGCGAATGTTATTTAATCAGACGGTCAAAAATTACACCGCCTAAATCAAAGAAAAGCGTATGGAAAAACCGGTTTTGTATCTCATTATATGCACAATACCTAAAAAGCATTTATTCGTTTCGCTTTTAAATTATTCAGGGCTGTGGCAAAAACACTAGGACGAAAATCAAGCAGGAGAAAAGGACGGGGTTGCAAATGCGCCCCATCCTGTCTCACAGCGGACGGCAACGCCGACCGCATAAGGGTTTCTCGCGCTTCTGCCGTAGCAGATCGATAGGGGTTGTAAAACCGTCCGAATACCTGCTGTCGGGGTTGTGACTGCCCGAAACTACGGTTATTACAGGGAAAAGCATGGGGTTACAATAGGAGTTGCGCCAATTAAAATAGAAATGTAAACTCTTTGATAAACTTTTTATTGTTGCCGGATATTGAAAAAGTAGTGTCGTATTGTGTCTCCGAAAGGGTGACTGTGTGTATGGCACAAAAGAAACTGTTGACTAACGGCAATGTATTCAAAAGAACTGACAAGCGCTGGGGCGGAGTGGTTTGGTATTCGGACGAGCAGGGCGAACGCCGACGAAAAAGCTTTTCCAGCACGACAAAGCAGGAGGTTAACCGCAAAATAACGGATTACATTGCGGCGTTTAACGAGTCAAAAATTGCGTCGCAGGAACCAAAGAGAAGACTTCGGAACAGTATGCAGGGTTGGCTTGTGTTGTTTAAGTTTCCATCGGTTGAGCAAACTACCTATGACCATTGTGAATGTACGGCGAGAAATCAGATATATCCTATGCTCGGAGACAAAACAGTAGGAGATATTACCGCGGCGGATATAAAAGCTCTGCTTAATCACTTTATGAATGAGGACTATGCTTATACCACCGTCAATAAAATACACTATCTGCTCGGCGAGTATAAACAACACTTTTGTTCCAAACGGCTGTGCGGTTGATTTGGCGGGCGAGGGAAAGCGCTATGACGAGCATATCGCCGAGCTTGGCGGAATAGATTTACAGCTTTTAGGCATAGGGCTTGACATTCATATCGGCTTTAACGAGCCTGACAAATATTTCGTTAAAAGCACCCATGTTGTAGACCTGCACGAAAGCACGATAATGGCAAACTCTCGCTTTTTTGCAAGTGAAGACGAAGTGCTGAAAAAAGCTATTACAATGGGTATGGTATCCATAATGCAGGCAAAAAAGATTTTGCTTATTGCAAGCGGTAAGGAAAAGCGGGATATTTTAGAAAAAGCTTTTTACGGACTGATAACTCCCGAAATTCCTGTCTCTATTTTGCAACGGCAGGAGCTTAAAATCGGTTAAAATAAAGGACGGAAAAATTGAGGAAGTCACCGACAATGTCAAAAGCGGAGATATTAACGCGGGCGGAAACCGTTTAATTCCGGGACTTATTGACGTGCATACACACGGTTGTATCGGTATGGACACAATGGACGCGGATTTTGAGCCGATGTGTAAATTTTACGCAGAACACGGTACGACCTCTTTTCTACCCACAACTATGACTATGGGTTATGACGCGCTCGAAAAGGTGACAAACACGAAAACCGATTTTGACGGAGCTAATATACTTGGCTTTCATTTTGAGGGACCTTATATTTCACCAAAGCACAAGGGCGCGCAGAATGTATCATTTTGGAGGTTAAAAATGTGCCAAAGTTCAAAGGCAGCTCAGAGGTACGGGCAGCGAAAAAAGAGAAAATAAAAATTACGAGAGCTTCTGTCACTGCTTGATGTGGGGGACATGAGCGACTTAAAATCCGTTTTTAAAGAAATGGTGGGCGAAGTGCTGGAAAACGGACTTGAAGCAGAGCTTGACGACGAGCTTGGGTACAGCAGGTACGACTACCGCAACAAGGATACCGAAAACAGCAGAAACGGACACAGCCGAAAAACAATGAAAACCAGCGCCGGAGAGGTCGAAATTGCAGTACCGCGCGACCGAAACGGTGAGTTTGAACCGCGGCTTGTAAAAAAGAATGAAACAACACTCAGCGGGGATATAGAAGAAAAAATAATATCTATGTACGCCAAAGGGATGACCACCAATGATATTTCAGCACAAATTGAAGATACTGTTCCGGTACAGGCAGTAGATCTGCAGGTCTATGATACATTTCTGCAGGGGAAGGTTGGTGCTGCTGTATGAACCCAAATGCTGAATTGATCCGGCTTTATGCCAAGCAGCTGAAGATTCCTACCTTTGCTGAATATGCTGAAGTGCTACGTCGTGCAGACCCGTCAGCCGATTTTGCCGAGTTGCTTTTGGAGCTCATGAAAGCGGAAACCGAATCCCGCCAGGAGAACCAGAACAGAAGAAGGCTGAAGGCAGCCGGTTTTCCATATCTCAAGACAATGGAGGAATTTGACTGCAGTCAGCTGAACGATGCGGTTTCTCCTGTGTTTTTGAATGAACTGGCCAGCTGCCAGTTCATCTCGGACAGGCAGAATGTGGTGATGATTGGAAATCCGGGGCGGGGTAAAACACATCTTTCCATAGCCCTTGGATTGAAGGATTGTGCTCAGGGCTACAGCGTGATATTTAAGAATGCAGCGACATTGTCCACGGAACTATGCGAGGCAAAAGATAACTACCATCTTGGTAAGCTGGAGCGCACCTTGGCGAAGGCCGATCTGCTGATCCTGGATGAACTCAGCTATCTCAGTTTCAACCGACACCAGTCTGAATTGCTGTTTAAAGTTATTTCAGACCGTAGCGAAAAGAGCAGTACCATTGTTACGACGAACCTTCCATTCTCCAAATGGACAGACCTCTTTGAGAATACGACCATGGTCGCTGCCCTCATTGACAGGCTGACCTTCCGATCTCATGTTTTGGACATGAACGGAGATTCCTACAGGCTGAGATCTGCCTTGCAAGGCAAGCCATGACTGGGCGGCTCAAATTTTAGTGAGCGCCAGTGGCTCAAAAATTCATGAGCGCATGGTTCACTTTTTCATTGACATTTACATTTCACGCCATTTATCACTTTGCTTTTTTATACCGTATTATGGACTTTACACGTAATTTGAAGAAGAACCGATAGCCGGTGTGATCCGCCTGTCCGTCAAGTCCGTTTTTCGCCCTATCATAGAAGATAATCATTCCTGGCGACGGCTCTGCCGAACCGTCAAGCCACTGCCCGCGCTCCTTAAACACAATTTAATTTAAAATGCTGCTTGACAGAAATGTTGCAGATATGATATAATTGCGCTATACGAAATGGTTTTCGGGACTGACGGATAAGTGGAGCACCACGTGGACCGAAAAGCTTAAACGCCGACCGTCTGGGCATACTTATCTTTCAAAAAGGATAAGTATGCCATTTTTTAATTCCGGAGGGGATAAAATGAAAAAAATAGCAATAATCATGGGAAGCGACAGCGATTTGCCGGTTGTAAAAAAAGCGGCGGATACACTTTCCTCATTTGGGGTGCCGTTTGAAATACACGTTTTTTCGGCGCACCGCACGCCCGAGGAAGCGGCGCGTTTCAGTAAAACGGCGCGCGAAAACGGCTTTGGGGCGGTTATAGCGGCTGCCGGAATGGCGGCGCACTTAGCCGGCGCTGTTGCCGCAAACACAACTCTGCCGGTTATCGGCATACCGATAAAATCGGGTGATTTAGGCGGTATTGACGCACTGCTTTCAACCGTACAGATGCCTTCGGGTATTCCCGTTGCCACGGTTGCGATTGACGGTGCTGTTAATGCCGCTTTGCTGTGCATAGAAATTTTAAGTGTAAGCGACAGCGCTCTTGCCGAAAAGTTAGAGACAAAGCGCAAAGCCGACGCCGAAAAGGTACTTGAAAAAAATGCGGCAATAGAAAAAGAGTTTAATTAACGGAGGAATTTAAAATGGAAAAAACAACCCAGCTGTATGAGGGCAAGGCAAAAAAGGTTTATGCTACAAACGACCCGGATTTGGTGATAGTATCGTATAAGGACGACGCGACCGCGCTTGACGGGCTTAAAAAAGGCACAATAGCCGGCAAGGGCGTTATAAATAACAAAATGTCAAATTATCTTTGCCGCCTGCTTGAAAAGCACGGCGTTCCCACCCACTTTGTTGAGGAGCTTAACGACCGCGAAACTGTGGTTAAAAAAGTATCTATAGTACCGCTTGAGGTTATAATACGCAATATTTCGGCAGGCTCGTTTGCAAAGCGCTACGGCGTGGAGGAGGGAATTGTTTTCGCGGAGCCTACCATTGAGTTTTCTTATAAAAACGACGATCTGCACGACCCGCTTATAAATTCTTATCACGCTTTGGCTTTAGGGCTTGCAACCAAAAAGGAAATTGAAGAAATAAAAGCTATGGCGTTTAAGGTCAACGATATTCTTAAAGAATACTTCCTTTCTCTCAATGTTAAATTGGTAGACTTTAAGCTTGAATTCGGAAGACTGAAAGACGGCACAATTGTTTTAGCGGATGAAATATCGCCCGATACCTGCCGTTTTTGGGACGCCGACACAAACGAAAAGCTTGATAAAGACCGTTTCCGCCGCGATATGGGCGGAGTTGAAGACGCATACAACGAAATGATGAAAAGAGTTTTCGGCAACTGATACTTGGAGGCATAAATGAGCAGTTTAAGAGAAGAATGCGGAGTATTCGGAGTATACTCGGGTGAGACCAGCGACGTTGCAAGCACTGCGTATTACGGCTTGTTCGCACTCCAGCACCGCGGGCAGGAATCCTGCGGGATTGTGGTAAACGACGACGGCGTTTTTAAGGATTATAAAGACACGGGGCTTGTAAACGACGTTTTCACGCCCGAAATAATAGAGCGCTTAGGCGAGGGCAATATTGCGGTAGGTCATGCGCGCTACGGCACTACCGGCTCAAATGACCGCAGCAATGCGCAGCCTATTGTGGTAAATCACATAAAGGGCAAAATGGCGCTTGCGCATAACGGCAACCTTATAAATTCGGGGGAGTTAAGGCGCGAATTAGAGCTTGAAGGCTCAATTTTCCACACCACAAGCGATACCGAGGTAATATCCTACATTATAACAAAGGAGCGCCTTACCGCCCCCTCAATAGAGCAGGCGGTAAATGCCGCAATGAACCGCATTAAAGGCGCGTATTCGCTGGTTATAATGTCGCCTTCAAAGCTTATTGCCGTGCGTGATGAAAACGGATTCCGCCCGCTGTGCTACGGCAAAACGGAGGACGGAAGATACATTGTGGCTTCCGAAAGCTGCGCGCTTGACGCGGTGGGGGCGGAATTTATACGCGATATAAAGCCCGGCGAGATAGTTGTGTTCGATAAAAACGGCGTAAGAACCATTGGAGACCATTGCCAAAAAGCACCTTGCTCGCTTTGCGTTTTTGAGTACATTTATTTTGCGCGCCCCGATTCGGTAATAGACGGCTGCTCGGTGCATACCGCAAGGCAAAGGGCGGGCGCGTTTTTGGCGCTTGAGCACCCGGTGCAGGCGGATGTGGTAATAGGCGTGCCAGATTCCGGACTGGACGCGGCGCTCGGTTACTCAAAGCAATCGGGCATACCCTATGAAATAGGCTTTATAAAAAATAAATACATAGGCAGAACCTTTATAGCCCCGGGGCAGAAAAGCCGCGAGGATAAGGTTAAAATAAAGCTGAACCCCATAGCCGAGGTGGCGCGCGGCAAGCGAATAGTTATGATAGACGATTCAATTGTGCGAGGCACAACAAGCGCCAGAATAGTAAAGCTTTTGCGCGAGGCGGGCGCTAAGGAAATACATATGCGCGTGTCCGCTCCGCCGTTTATGAACCCCTGCTATTACGGAACGGATATTGACTCCAGAGAAAACCTGATAGCCTGCAAGCACTCGGTTGATGAAATAGCAAGGCTCATAGGCGTTGATTCGCTCGGATATTTAAGCGTTGAAAGCGTAAAACAGATTGCAAAGGGCGTTCACGGCACGGGCTACTGCACCGCCTGTTTTGACGGAAAATACCCGACCGAAATACCGTCGGCGCCCATGAAAAACAGATTTGAAACCAAAATTTCCGAAAACAAGGAGAACGGCAATGAATAATTCACAGTCAAAATCATACGCCGCCGCCGGCGTTGATATAACCGCGGGCTATAAATCGGTTGAGCTTATGAAAAGCCACATTGCAAGAACAAAAACATCCGGCTGCCTTGACGATGTGGGAGGCTTCGGAGGTTGCTTCGGGCTTGACCTTAAAGGCATTGAAGAACCCGTTTTGGTTTCGGGAACAGACGGCGTAGGCACAAAGATAAAGCTTGCAATGCTGCTTGACCGCCACAATACCATAGGCATAGACTGCGTTGCAATGTGCGTTAACGATATAATCTGCTGCGGGGCAAAGCCGCTTTTCTTTCTTGATTATATTGCCTGCGGAAAAAATCACCCCGAAAAAATAGCGGATATAGTAAGCGGCGTGGCAGAGGGCTGCGTAAGGGCGGGCTGCGCGCTTATAGGCGGCGAGACTGCCGAGCACCCGGGACTTATGCCCGAAGATGATTACGACCTTGCAGGCTACTGCACTGGTATTGTAGATAAAGCTAAAATGCTTCAAAAAAACACGGTTAAAGAGGGCGACGCGGTAATAGCGCTTGCATCATCAGGAGTACATTCAAACGGCTTTTCGCTTGTGCGGCGGGTGTTTGATATTGAAAACTGCGACCTTGCCTCTCCGCTTAAAGAGCTCGGCGGCAGAACGCTCGGCGATACGCTTTTAGAGCCTACAAAAATCTACGTTAAATCAATGCTCGCGCTTTTTGAAAAAGTGAATGTAAAAGCAGTTTCGCATATAACAGGCGGCGGTTTTTACGAAAATATACCGCGCGCATTGCCCGAGGGTTACTCGGTTAAGGTTGATAAAGCGTCTCTTAAAATTCCGCCGATATTCCGACTTATTGAAGAAAAGGGCAATATTCCCGAACGAGATATGTTCAACACCTTTAATATGGGTGTCGGAATGAGCGTGACCGTAGCGGATGAGGACAAGGAAAAAGCGATTGAAATTCTTAAAGCAAACGGCGAGGACGCTTATATTATAGGCTCGGTTATTAAATCCGACGAGGGTGTTATAATTGAATAATAAAGTAAATATTGCGGTGCTGGTATCGGGCGGCGGAACAAATTTGCAGGCGCTGATAAACGCCCAAAAAAGCGGAATTATAACAAGCGGCGAAATAAAGCTTGTGGTTTCAAGCAATAAAAACGCATACGCCCTTAAAAGGGCTGAAAACGCGGGAATTAAAACCGCAGTTTGCGAAAGAAAGGACTTTTCGCAAAAGGCGTTTGAAGATAATATTTTAAACGCGCTTGAAAAAGAAAAAATCGAGGTTATTGTGCTTGCGGGCTTTATGAGCATTTTAAGCGCGGATTTCGTAAAGCGCTACCCAGAGAGGATAATAAACGTGCATCCGTCGCTTATACCGTCGTTTTGCGGCGAGGGTTTTTACGGGCTTAGAGTTCACAAAGCGGCGCTTGATTACGGCGTTAAGGTGACGGGCGCCACGGTGCATTTTGTTAACGAAATACCCGACGGCGGCAGAATTATAATGCAAAAGGCGGTTGAAATTAATGAAAACGACACGCCCGAAATTCTGCAAAAGCGGGTTATGGAAAACGCCGAATGGATAATACTTCCTGCGGCTGCCGAAAAGGTTTGCAAAGAAATTAAGGAGCGAAAAAATGAACGTATATAAATCCTACGATATATCTACCCTTTTAAAAGACAACGAGTATGCGGGGCGCGGAATAGTTATAGGAACCTCGCCCGATAGGAAAAATGCGGTGTGCGCGTATTTTATTATGGGCAGGAGTGAAAACAGCCGTAACCGCGTGTTTGTAAAGACAAGCGAAACGCTTAAAACCGAGCCTTTTGACGTTTCAAAGGTGAGCGACCCTTCGCTTATAATTTACAATGCCGTTCGCAAAACGGAAAACAGCCTTATTGTTACAAACGGCGACCAAACCGACACGGTATATAATTTAATGAGCGAGGGCAAAAGCTTTAAGGAATCGCTTGAAACCCGTGAATTTGAGCCCGATGCGCCGAATTTCACCCCCAGAATAAGCGGTATACTTTATTTTGAGAACGGCTTTAAATACGAAATGAGCATTTTAAAAAGTATAGATGAAAACGGCTCGGACTGCTGCCGTTACACATATTCTTATCCGTCGGTTGCGGGGCTCGGGCACTTTATACACACCTATAACTGCAACGGCGACCCGCTGCCCACATTTACGGGCGAGCCGCACAGGGTCAATATTAAAGATGATATTGAGGAATTTGCAAATGAAATTTGGGAAAGCCTTAATGTTGAAAATAAAATTTCGCTTTACGTGCGTTATACCGATATTGAAACAGGCAAGTACACCGATAAGATAATAAACAAAAACGGGAGATAAAAAATGAAAGAGTTTGAACTGAAATACGGCTGCAACCCAAACCAAAAGCCCGCCAAAATATTTATGGAAAACGGCGCAGAGCTGCCTATTAAAATTCTTAACGGCAAGCCGGGCTACATAAATTTTCTTGACGCATTTAATTCATGGCAGCTTGTAAAGGAGCTGAAAGAAGCACTGGGCCTGCCAGCCGTAACCTCGTTTAAGCATGTAAGCCCCACAAGCGCGGCTGTTGGTATTCCGCTGTCCGATAAACTTAAAAGGGCTTGCTTTGTTGATGATATAGAGGGGCTTGACGACTCTCCGCTTGCCTGCGCGTATGCAAGGGCAAGGGGAACCGACCGTATGTGCTCTTTCGGGGATTGGGTGGCGCTTTCGGATATATGCGATAAAAAGACCGCCGAGCTTATAAAGCGCGAGGTGTCCGACGGCGTTATAGCCCCCGGTTATGAGCCTGAGGCGCTTGAAATTTTAAAATCAAAGCGCAAGGGCGGCTACAATATAGTTGAAATAGACCCCGAATATATTCCCGAACCGAAAGAGCGCAAGCAGGTTTTCGGCATAACCTTCGAGCAGGGCAGAAACAATTTTAAAATTGATAATTCATTGCTTAACAATATTGTAACGGAAAATAAGAATATACCCGAAAGCGCCCGCCGCGACCTTATAATTTCGCTTATAACCCTTAAATACACCCAGTCAAACTCGGTCTGCTTTGCGTTTGACGGTCAGGCTATAGGCGTGGGCGCGGGGCAGCAGTCGCGCGTGCATTGCACACGTCTTGCAGGCTCAAAGGCCGATACCTGGTTTCTGCGGCAGTATGACCGAGTGCTTGAGCTGCCGTTTAAGGACGATATAAGACGTCCCGACCGCGATAATATTATAGACGGCTTTATAAACCGCAACGAAGAAGACGTTTGCGCCGACGGAATATGGCAGAAATACTTTAAGACCCGTCCCGAGCCGCTGACCGATGAGGAAATAAAGAATTATTTATCGGGCATTTCGGGCGTATCTTTAGGGTCTGACGCATTTTTCCCGTTTGATGATAATATAGAGCGCGCGCGTAAAAGTGGCGTTTCCTATATTGCAGAGCCGGGCGGCTCTATACGCGACGATATTGTAATTGATTGCTGCAATAAATACGGCATTGCAATGGCGTTTACGGGCATGAGGCTTTTTCACCACTGATAAGGAGTTTTTTTAATGAAGGTAATGGTTATAGGCGGCGGCGGGAGAGAACACGCCATTATTAAAAAGCTAAAAGAAAGTAAAGAAATAACCGAGCTTTACGCGCTGCCGGGTAACGGCGGAATTGCCGACGACGCGGTTTGCGTAAATATAAGTGCAACCGATATAGCGGCGCAGGTGAAATTTGCTGCCGAAAATAAAATTGATTACGCCGTTGTAGCGCCCGACGACCCGTTATGCCTCGGCGCGGTGGACGAGCTTACAAAGGCGGGTATTCCTTGTTTCGGACCCGATAAAAAGGCGGCGATTATTGAGGGCAGCAAGGTTTTTTCAAAAAATCTTATGAAAAAATACGGCATACCCTCAGCCGCCTACGAGGTTTTCGATAACCCCGAAAGCGCGCTTTCATACCTTGAAACAGCGCCGCTGCCCGCCGTTATTAAGGCGGACGGCTTGGCGCTCGGTAAGGGCGTAATTATTGCCGAAACACGTGAAGATGCAAAACGCGCCGTGCGCGATATTATGGAAGATAAGGTCTTCGGCAAAAGCGGCGAAAAAATTGTTATAGAAGAATTTTTAACAGGCCCCGAAGTTTCGGTGCTTTCGTTTACGGACGGGGAAACGGTAGTTCCCATGGTTCCCTCAATGGACCACAAACGCGCGCTGGACGGGGATAAAGGGCTTAACACAGGCGGTATGGGAACAATAGCGCCGAACCCTTACTACACCCCCGAAGTTGCAAAGCAGTGTATGGAAAAAATCTTTTTACCCACGGTAAACGCTATGAACGCCGAGGGGCGCACCTTTAAGGGCTGCCTTTATTTTGGGCTTATGCTGACTCCCGACGGTCCAAAGGTTATTGAATACAATTGCCGTTTCGGAGACCCCGAAACGCAGGTGGTGCTGCCCCTGCTTGAAAGCGACCTTTTCACGGTTATGCGCGCGGTTACAAACGGCACGTTAAAAAATACCGAGGTGCGGTTTAAAAACGGCGCCGCCGCATGCGTTATAATAGCTTCGGGCGGGTACCCCGTATCTTACAAAAAGGGCTTTGAAATTAAAATGGACGAAAGCGTAAAGGACAGCGTTTTCGTTGCAGGCGCGGAAATTAAGGACGGCAAGCTTGTAACCTCGGGCGGCAGGGTGCTGGGCGTTACCGCAACCGCCCCCACGCTTAAAGAGGCGCTTTGCGCGGCTTATGAAAAGGCAGAAAAAATTTCGTTTGAAAATGCGTTTTACCGCAGGGATATAGGCTTAAGGGCGCTTAACGCCGGAAAGGAAAACTGATATGGTATACCGTGTATTTACAGAAAAGAAAAAAGAGCTTGCGGCAGAGGCAAGAGCGCTGCTTAACGATATAAATACGCTTTTGCAGATTAAAAGCGTTACATCACTTCGCGTAATTAACCGCTATGACGCGGAAAATATAACAAAAGAGCTTTTTGATTACGCGGTAAAAACCGTTTTCTCGGAACCGCAGCTTGATAATACCTATTCCGAGCTTGAAAACGATGGTGCGGCGGTTTTCGCTGTGGAATATCTTCCCGGTCAGTTCGACCAGCGCGCAGACTCCGCCGCGCAGTGTATTCAGCTTATATCAAGGGGTGACAGACCGCTTATCCGCACGGCAAAGGTTTATATGCTTTACGGCGATATTACCGCAGAAGAACTGAAAGCAATTAAAAAGTATGTTATAAATCCCGTTGAGGCGCGCGAGGCGGCGCTTGAAAAGCCGCTGACGCTTGTATTAAAATACAATATACCCGAGTCGGTGGCAACGCTTGACGGGTTTACCTCGCTTGATAATAAAGGTCTTGCCGATTTTGTAAGCAAATACGGGCTTGCAATGGACACGGACGATATTAAATTCTGTCAGGATTATTTTAAGTCCGAGCACCGCGACCCCACTATGACCGAAATCAGAATGATTGATACATACTGGTCGGATCACTGCCGCCATACCACATTCCTAACTCATATAGACGGCGCGGTTTTCGAGGACGAGCTGTTGCAGAGCGCGTATAACGATTATCTTGCAATGCGCAAGGAGCTTGGCAGAACAAAACCCGTTTGCCTTATGGATATTGCAACCGTTGCGGTTAAATATTTAAAAGCCAAGGGCTGCCTTGAAAAGCTGGACGAATCGGAAGAAATAAACGCCTGCACAGTTAAAATCAAGGTGAATGTTGACGGAGCGGACGAGGACTGGCTGCTGCTCTTTAAAAACGAGACCCACAACCACCCCACCGAAATAGAGCCGTTCGGCGGGGCGGCAACCTGCATAGGCGGCGCAATACGCGACCCGCTTTCGGGCAGATCTTATGTTTACGGCGCCATGCGCGTTACAGGCGCTGCCGACCCGCTTAAAAAGGTATCTGAAACGTTGCCGGGTAAGTTGCCGCAAAGAAAAATTGTTACCACCGCGGCAGACGGTTATTCCTCTTACGGTAATCAGATAGGCTTGGCTACGGGAATTGTAGACGAAATTTATCACGACGGGTACGCCGCAAAGCGTATGGAAATAGGCGCGGTTATAGCCGCGGCGCCCGCCTGCAACGTAAGGCGCGAAACACCCGCCGCGGGCGATACCGTAATACTGCTCGGCGGCTCAACGGGGCGCGACGGCTGCGGCGGCGCTACAGGTTCATCAAAATCGCACACCTTAAAATCGCTTGAAAGCTGCGGTGCAGAGGTGCAAAAGGGCAACGCTCCTGAGGAAAGAAAGCTGCAAAGGCTTTTCAGAAACCCCACCGCATGCCGTATGATAAAGCGCTGCAACGATTTCGGCGCGGGCGGCGTTTCGGTTGCGATAGGCGAATTGGCGGACGGTCTTGAAATTGACCTTAACGCCGTGCCTAAAAAATACGATGGACTTGACGGAACCGAGCTTGCAATAAGCGAATCGCAGGAAAGAATGGCGGTTGTGGTTGCCCCTGCGGACGTGGAAGAATTTTTAAAGCTTGCCGACAGCGAAAATTTACAGGCGGTACCCGTAGCCACTGTTACGGAAGAACCCCGCCTTGTAATGAACTGGAACGGCAAGGCAATTGTAAACATAAGCCGTGAATTTTTAAATTCAAACGGCGCCGAAAAGCATATTACCGCCGTCGTTTCAAAACCTGAGCCTTACGAGAAAAAGGTGGACGGCGGGTTTACCGAAAATTATCTTGCCTTGGCGGACGACCTTAATATTTGCTCAAAGCGCGGGCTTTCAGAACAGTTTGACTCCACAATCGGCGCGGGCACGGTGCTTATGCCGTTCGGCGGCAAAAACCAGTTAACGCCTATACAGGCAATGGTTCAGAAAATTTCGGTAGAGAAAAAGCACACAAACGATTGCTCGCTTATGGCGTGGGGCTACAACCCGTTTATTACCGAGAAAAGCCCCTACCACGGCGCTTACCTTGCGGTTATAGAGTCGGTTTCGAAATTGGTTGCAACGGGTGCGGATTTTAAGGATGTTTACCTTACTTTCCAGGAATATTTTGAGCGCCTTAACAAAGATGAAAAACGTTGGGGCAAGCCGCTTGCGGCGCTGCTCGGCGCGTTAAAGGCGCAAACCGAGCTAAAAACGGCGGCAATAGGCGGCAAGGACTCAATGAGCGGCAGCTTTGAAAATTTAGATGTTCCGCCCACCTTAGTCTCCTTTGCGGTTACAACCGATAAAACCGAAAACATAGTATCAAACGAGTTTAAAAAAGCGGGCAATAAGGTTGTTTTAATAAAGCCCGATTATGATAAAAACGGTCTGCCCGATACCGTCTCGCTTTTAAATGTTTATGAAAGAGTAACTGCGCTTTTGCGCTCGGGCAAAGCGGTTTCCTGCTACACGCCCACCCTCGGCGGTATAGCCGAGGCGGTTATGAAAATGTGCTTCGGCAATTCGTTAGGCTTTAAATTCGCCGATAATCTGACCGCAAACGAAATTTTCGGCTATTGCTACGGCGGATTTTTGCTTGAAGTAACCGAGAATATTGCAGATGCCGCAGAAATCGGCGAAATAACGGCAGACGGCAAAATTTCTTATAACGACGAGGAAATAAGGCTTGAAAGACTGCTCGGAATTTATGAAAATAAACTGGAAAGCGTTTACCGCTGTAATAAGGAAAACCCGAAGACCGAAATGCTGACATTTTCTTATACGGCTGAAAATCGCGTTTCTCCCGCAGTAAAAACGGCAAAGCCCAAGGTTTTAATTCCTGTTTTCCCGGGTACCAACTGCGAGTATGACAGCGCAAAGGCCATGCGCGACGCAGGCGCAGAGCCTGAAATATTCGTTATAAACAACCGCAGTGCCGAAAATGTGGCAAAAAGCGTTGAAGAATTTGCAAACAGCCTTAAAACCGCGCAAATGGTGTTTATTCCCGGTGGATTTTCGGGCGGCGACGAGCCTGACGGCAGCGGCAAGTTTATAACCGCGTTTTTCCGCAATGCCGCGGTTAAAGAGCAGGTGACCGACCTGCTTGATAACAGAGACGGGCTTATGTGCGGCATATGCAACGGTTTTCAAGCGCTTATAAAGTTAGGGCTTGTGCCTTACGGTAAGATAATCGATACCTATGAGAACTGCCCGACCCTTACATATAATACAATAGCGCGCCACCAGTCAAAAATAGTAAGAACGCGCATAGCATCGAATAAATCTCCGTGGCTTGCGGATACCGAGGTGGGCGATATATACAGTGTGCCTATCTCTCACGGCGAGGGCAGGTTTATAGCAAGCGACGAGCTGATACATCGCCTTGCCGAAAACGGGCAGATTGCTACGCAGTATGTGGATGAAAAGGGAGAAGCTACAAGTGATATTCACTTTAACCCGAACGGTTCTTACTATGCAATTGAGGGTATAACCTCGCCCGACGGCAGAGTGTTCGGTAAAATGGGTCACTCTGAAAGATATGCTGCCGACCTTTATAAAAACGTTCCCGGAAATTACGATATTAAAATGTTCCGCTCGGCAGTGAAATATTTTAAATAGAAAAAGGATAAATTTTAAAAGGCTCTTTGTCAATAGTTGGGGTAAAGAGTTAAAATGAGAAATTGAGTGCAAGCAGTTGCAGTTAGGCGGCTGCTTGTTCTTTATTTTGTTGTTTATGAGAAAAAATATGTAAAATGCGGTTTGTATCTTTCGGGAAGTATATCTAAAACAATCTTGTTTTCGGCGTACAGGCGTCGATGTTCGGCATAATTACCGCAAAGGAAATGATAAAATTTTTCAGGATAATGTTTTATAAAGCACGATAAAGATAAATTAAGACACATAACCCGCAAAATTCAGACATTGTTATAATCCACAAAATATTGTAAAATATAATCGAAAGATGATACAGATTATGCAACACTGTATATCTGGCTGTGCGAAATAAAATACGAAAGGGTTATGGTTTATGAAAAAAGCTTTTACCGGGTTTCTGAGTTGTTTCTTTGCACTGTCTGTTATTTTCACTTCGCTTGTTTTTGCGCCTGTTTCCGCCGAGGGCAGCGGCGGCGTAAAATTCGGGGTCATGAGCGACCTGCATTTTCATGACGGTACTACCGGAATAGACAGTAATATTTATACTATGCTGAATTACTACAAGGAACAGAATGTTGACGCGATACTTGTTTTGGGAGATGTGGCGAACAGTGCCAAGGAAACCCAGTTTGCCAAATTCACAACCGCGTGGGATGCTGTTTTTACCGACAGCAAAACAGCGCCGCGGCGGCTTGTGCTTATGGGCAACCACGAATTTGAAAATGCCTATTATGAGCGGGAAACTGTGGCGGACGCGCAGCAGAGGTATATGACCGCTTACGGATACGATACGCTTAACTTCAACGTTAAAGTGAACGGGTATCATTTTATAGGCATTAACAGCGAAAGCGCTGCAATTGACGGAAGATATACCGAAACCACCGTTTCATGGCTTAAAGCCCAACTTGACGCGGCAGTTGAGGAAAATCCGAACGCACCTATATTTGTGGGCTGCCATCAGCCGATATTTGAAACTACCTACGGCAGCGGTCACGGCGCGGGTAATACAAAGCTTTTAAAGGAGCTGCTTAAAAATTATCCGCAGGTGGTATATTTCAGCGGTCATTCACACAGACCCTGCGAAAACGAACGCTGCATTTGGCAGGGTGAATTTACCTGTATAGACTGCACCTCAATGCAGTACGTTTCGTTAGAGCCGGATGTAAACCCGAGCGACGCTTATCAGGCACAGGGCAGCCTTCTTGTGAATGTGGACGAAAGCGCGGGGAAAATAACCGTAAACCGTAAACGTATAAATAACGGTGTATCCCCGAAAACGGTAAAGGATGCAAAAGCACCTTGGGTATTAAGCCTTCCGCTTAGTACAGAAAGCTTTGTATATACCGACGCACGAATAAACGACAGAACCGCCCCGGTATTTCCCGAAAATGCGGGAATAACCGTCAGCAACGTCAGTGCCGATTCTGCCGGAATAGCTTTTCCGTCGGCTGCTCACAGCGACTATGTTCACAGCTATAATGTAACCTTAACAAACAATAAAACAGGCAACTGCGATTTCAGCGAGACGTATATAACCGATTATTATATTGACATAAACAATATGAAGCCGCAGCAAAGCTTTACGGTTTCGGGACTTTCGGTCAATACCGAATATACGGTTTCGGTTAAGGCGGCGGAGTCGTTCGGACTGGAAAGCGAACCCTTAACGGCAAGCTTTACGACCGAGGCGTTCGACGAGGTTTTCTCGGGCTACACCGAGACATACAGCTACACCACTTCAAACGGCGAACACCCGACCCTGTTTAACGAAACCGAGGGAGTAACCTTCTCCTCGGATAATATGGAAAAGACCTACGATATATTCGGTGAAAAATATATATTTGCGGCTCAAAGAACGGACGGAAGTAAAACCGGTGTTTTGCGTTATGATTTTGCGGATAAATATATAACAAAATTTAACGCCGCTCTTTATTTAATGGACGCGTTTGTGCAGAATTATTCCTGTGATTACCTTATAAAGCTTGAGGCATTGACAGAGGGCTCGGACTCATTTACCGAAGTGCCGCTTACAATAAACAGCAGGGAAACTGTAATCGGAAAAGAAGATTATTCAAGAGCTTTGGTTTCAAATGTTTCCGCACTGCCCGATAAAACAACCGCACTTCGCATTTCATTGGCACCCCATGCCGCAGATAATTTTGCCGCAGGCGGGGTGGGCTATACTTTAAGACTTGACGAGATAAGCGCCGAGCTTGTTTCGTCAAAGGTTATGATTGATGAGCTTGACACTCTTGAAAAAACGTCTGCAAGCAGCAATGTAAAGACCCGCAGCGAAACCTTCGGTGCAAACACATATTACGGAGTTACCAAGGAGGCTAATGACGCCGCAGGGGTTATACGCTACGCGGCGCAAAGCGGTAAGGAAATCACCTCAGTTTATATGGAAATGCTTATTATGGACTCATTTTTCAAGGATATAAAGGACAGTGTATCCTTAACCGCCGTTTCGGGCGATACCCTTACACCGCTTGCGTTTGATTTTACAAAATGCAACATTGTAAATGATAACGGAGCGTACAGCGTTTACCGCTATAAGCTGCTTTGTAATAATCTGCCTTTCAATACCGACGCGGTTATAATAACCCTTGACCCCAACGGTAAAAATTACACCAATTATACGGCTATAATCGATAAAGTCTATGTTTTCAACGATGTATACACCACCGGCGACGCCAACGGTGACGGCGTATTAAATATATTGGATTTTGTATATTTAAAAAAGACCGTTGCGGAAGTGACCGATAAGAAAATACCGGCATGCGACTTTAATCATGACGGTAAGCTTGACGGAAACGATCTTATCAATATGCGTAAAAAGCTCTTAAAAACAGCATAATAAATATCCGAACAGGCTGCCGCCCTTTACAACAGCGGCAGTCTGTTTTTGCTTAAAAAAGCAAAAACAGACAACATTATTAGGTCAATGAATATACTAAAAACCTGTAATATAATAAAAAAATGGTGTTTTTAGACTAATATAAATAAATTATGACACAAATATACTAAAAATAAAACCATTTAAAAAATTTAAAAATCGTGTATAATATGAATATAGAAAAATCTGATTCGGAAAGGAATTTCTTTATGAAAGCTCTGTTAAAATTGTTTACGGTTATTTTGTGTGTAATTTCGGTATTTGCCGTACCGTGTATTACCGCAAACGCCGAAGTCGGCGAATTTAAGGACACATTAGAGGATAATTACCCGCTTTGCTTTGAAAAATCGGATAAAATGCGTTACGAAAAGAACAAGGATACAGGCGAGACCTTTTACGAAAAGTATTCCGAAAATGGGGATGTCGGCGGAACGGAATATGTGGTTTACAAAATGGACGACGATATAATTTCGTTTAAAATAGACTGTATGCACGTAAACGGTTTGGGCGACGCTGATACCGATATAAGCGTTTTCGTTTCCGAAAACAACAGAGATTGGAAACAGGTTAAGATCAAAACCACACCGCAGACATTTGACGAAAACCTTTACATAAATGAGGAAATGGCGTATTGGATGATGTCTTCGGTTACCAACCGCGACAAAATAGAACCGGGCTGTAAGTTTATAAAAATACAGATAAACCCTTTCACCGTAAAGGACAGCTGCGTTTGGAACACCGTGCTTAATACTGTAACGGTCAAATACGGCACAGAAGAAGCGTCAGAGTCCGAAAAGGAAGAAAGCACGGATACAAACGGCTCTTCAAGCGGCAGTGCACAGTCCGATACCGATAAGCCGCAATCGGAAAGCGGCAAAAATACCGTGACCGTGCTTATTGCTGCGGGGTCTGCGGCAGTGGCGGCGGCAGCAGTCGTGTGTGCCGTGCTTATTGTGAAAAGCAAAAAGAAAAAATAAATTAAGGAGCGGAGCGCTGAATGCAGGTGCAGGGAAGGCAGTTTCATTTTGATAAGCTTTTTAAAGATAATACTGAGGGAACAGCGGTTAATTTTTCCGGCATAACGCTTTACCAGCTCGGTGATCTGAGCTGTCTTTCGGGTTATCAGGTTCCGCTGCATAAGCAGTGGTGTCACGAAATAAGCTATGTTATAAGCGGCGAGGGGCTTTTTACCACAAACAACGAAACCGAGCTTTTAATGGAGGGCTACGTTCATTTTTCGCCCGCAGGCTCTATGCACGCAATTCAGACCACCGGTTCCGACCTGCGGTACGGTTATATCGGCTTTGATTTTGACAGCTCCACCCATGACGCGGATATAGTAGCGCTTAAAAGATTTTATGAGAGCACAAAGGTTTTTTCCGCAGGAAACTGCCGTGAGCTTTTAGCGCCGCTTACCAAAAATCTTGATGAGATATATAACAGGGGCGAATTTTATAATTCCATGGTAGCGGCATATATCAAGCAGATGCTTATTACGGTTTACCGCGCTTTTACGCAAACCAAAACGGCTACTTATTTCGATGTTATAAACCCCGATTCATCTTCGCGCGCATTTTCAATAGCGGCGAACTACATTGCGGAGCATATTTACGAAAAAATAAAAATCGGGCAGATGTGCGAGGAATTGGGCTACACGCCATCATACATATCCAATACGTTCAAAAAGGCGACAGGGCTTACCGTGCAGAAATATATAAATAATCTTAAAATGCAAAAGGCAATAGAAATGATGCAGTACGGTAAAATAAGCGAGACAAAGGCGGCGCTGAAGCTCGGTTACTCGGATCTTCAGACCTTCAATAAGGCGTTCAGGCGTACAATGGGCTGTTCTCCCGTGACATTTATTAACGAACAGGCACAAGAACCTCAGTCGGATGGGAAGTAGCGCTATGAAAAAGAAAAAAGTATTTTTAAAAGCTCTTTCGGTTTTGCTGGCGGTTATTACCGCAGGCGCGGCACTGTATTCAAACGGCGCGGCGGCAGAGAGTAAAGAGGGGGCAGCGCTCTTTGCGGAAAGCTCCTATTACCGATATATGCTGAAAAACGAAAATACGGTTTATGCCGACGGCGAGTGCCGCGGCGTTCTTTCCGCGGCGGTAAACGCTGAAACCGTCACACCGGGCGAAAACACGGGTCTTGCGGTTTCGGAGGGCGGATATGCGGAATACACGCTTGATATTCCGAAAACCGCGCTTTATTATATATCGCTTAAATATTCCTACCTTACCGATACCTCTAAGGTGAACGAGCTTGCGTTTTCGTTTGAGCTCAACGGCGAAAAGCCCTTTGAGGAGGCGGGCTCCTGCACCCTCAGAAGAGTATGGGAAAACGACGGCGATATGAAAACTGACGGTCTCGGTAACGACCTTATACAAAAGCAAAAGCAGGTTGCGGTGTGGCAGGAGTGCGGAATAACCGATTATTCGGGATACAGCACTTCACCGTTTATTATAAAGCTTGAAAGCGGTAAAAATGTGCTGCGCTTTAACGCGCTTTCGGACGGTATAATTTTCGGCGATCTGCGCCTTTTGCCGCCGCAAAATCTTAAAAATAAAAACGAAGCGATAAAAAATTACGAGGAACAGGGAAAGGAAATAATAAAGGACGATACTTTTATTTACATAGAGGCGGAGGACGCGGCTTATAAATCGGACAGAACGCTCTACCCGGTTTACGACCGTTCAAATTCCGCAACCAGTCCGAACAGCCCATACGCTTTGAAACGCAATATAATCGGCGGCGCGGGCTGGTCAAAGCCCGGGATGTATATAACCTACACGGTAAACGCCCCGCGGGACGGACTTTATTTCCTTACTCTTAAATACAGGCAAAACACCGGGATAGGTATGTCTGTACTGCGAAATATTTATATTAACGGCGAAATACCATATAAAGAGCTTTCCTCAGTAAGCTTTCCCTATTCTTCGGGGTGGAGAAATAAAACGGTTTCCGATGAAAACGGCGGCGTCTGCCTAATACCGCTTAAAAAAGGCAAGAATACCGTAAGCCTTGAAGTTACGGCGGACGGCTTTGCCGAGGCTCTTAACCGTGTGGACGCGGTAAGCCGCGAAATGAACAGCCTTTACAGAAGAATAATAATGATTACAAGCACAAGCCCCGATTTGTACAGAGACTACTACCTCGAACGTGAAATACCCGATATAGGGGAGAGGTTTTCCGCTCTTTCCACGGCTTTGACAAGCGCGGCGGAAATGTATGAAAAGGCAAACGGCGGTAAAACAGGCGGATCTTCGGGGCTTAAGCGCGCGGCGGAGCAGCTGGGCGAGTTTGCAAAAAAACCGTCGGAAATCCCGGCGCGGCTTTCCTCATTCAGAAGTAATATATCGCTGCTTTCGGATTTTGCGGTCTCCGCAAAAAATCAGCCTATGGAGCTTGATTACCTTATATTTCACGGAGAGGGCTATCGGCTGCCGTCGGCTAAGGGAAATATTATAAGCAACGCAGTGTTTTCTTTTAAAAGATTTATTTCCGCATTTTCCGATGATTACGACTCAATGAGCGAGTATGACGACGCAGAGGCGGTTAACGTATGGCTGAACGACGGACGCGACCAGGCGCAGATACTTAAAAATCTTATATCGGATTTTACCGAAGAAACCAAAATACCCGTAAACGTTAATTTAGTGCAGGGCGGGCTTACGGAATCGGCGCTCACGGGGAATAACCCCGATGTGGCGGTAGGCGTATCACGCGGGCAGCCGATAAATCTTGCAAGCCGCAATGCGCTTGAAGACCTTAAAGGATATAAAGGCTTTGACGAAACGGCGAAACGCTTTACGGACGACGCGCTTGTGCCCTACACCCGAAAAAACGGAGTGTATGCGCTGCCGCTTACGCAGGTATATCTTGTAATGTTTGTGCGGACGGACATACTGAACGAGCTTAAAATATCCGTACCGCAAACCTGGAACGAGCTGCTTGACGTAACCGCAAGGCTACAGCGTAATAATATGACCGTGGGGCTGCCGTATACGGCTGTTACGGCGTCGGGCGCGGTGGATTTAGGACTTGGCGCAAAGGATCTGTTCCCCACGCTTTTAATGCAGTGCGGCGGCAGCTTTTACAATAAAACGCTTACCGGCGCAGCCCTTTCCGACAGTGCGGCGCTTGCAGCTTTTGAACTGTGGACAAAGTTTTACACGCAGTACAGCTTTGAATTGAGCTATGATTTCAATACGCGGTTCAGAACGGGCGAAATGCCCATTGCCGTAGCGTCCTACGGTATGTACGGCACGCTTATGAGCGCCGCCCCCGAAATACGCGGGCTTTGGAAAATGGAGCTTATGCCGGGAATAGAGAAAAACGGCGGGATTGACCGATCGGGCGGAGCTTCGGGCACGGCGGTTGTAATGTTTAAAAACGCGCGCAATAAGGAAAACTGCTGGCGCTTTATGCAGTGGCTTACCTCTGCCGACGTTCAGACCGATTACGGCACAGCCGCAGAAAACCTTTTGGGTGCGGCGGCAAGGCACGCAACGGCTAATCTTGAAGCGTTCGGCAACCTTAACTGGACTCGCGCGGAGCTTGAAATATTAAACGGGCAGCGGGCGTGCGTTAAGGAAATTCCCGAAATACCCGGCGGATATTATACCTCGCGGTGTATAGATAACGCTTTCAGAGAGGTGCTGTATCAGCACGGTAACACAAGAGTTGCTTTAGAAAATGCAAACGCTGCAATCGATAGGGAAATAAAAAGAAAAATAACGGAGCTTGGCGGGTGAAATTTGTGAAACGTAAAGAATACGGGCTTGCGTCCCGTCTTAAAAAGAGTGCGGTGAGCTATGCTATGATGGCTCCGTATATGATCGTATTCATTTTACTTACGGTAATTCCGGTTATTGCGGCAATTTGCCTTTCGTTCACCTATTTCAATATGCTTGAACCGCCGAAATTTACGGGTTTTTTAAATTACGAAAGACTGTTTTTGGATGACGAGATTTTCCCGCAGGTTTTAAAAAACACGCTTGTTTTCGCAATTATAACAGGGCCTCTCAGCTATCTTATTTCATTTGTTTCGGCGTGGCTGATAAATGAAATGGGCAGAGCCGTCAGAACGGTTATGACCTTTTGCTTTTACGCGCCGGCGCTTTGCGGAAATCTTTACGCCATATGGGCTATGATACTTTCGGGCGACCAATACGGCATAGCCAACAGCGTGCTTATGCAGCTTGGCGTAATTTCCGAGCCGCAGCAGTGGCTGAGCGACCCAAAAACAATGCTCGGCGCGCTTATAACGGTTCAGCTTTGGGCAAGCTTCGGCGTGGGCTTTCTTACGTTCATAGCCGGCTTTCAGAGCATGGATAAAAGCCTTGCGGAGGCGGGCGGAATAGACGGTATAAAAAACCGCTGGCAGGAGCTTTGGTATATTACGCTGCCCTCAATGGCACCGCAGCTGCTTTTCAGCGCGGTAATGCAGATAGCGGCTTGCTTCGGTGTGGGCGCGCTTGTGCAGTCGCTTGCGGGCTTTCCCACAACGCAATACAGCGCGGACACACTGCTTACATATATGCTCGATGTGGGAACGGTCCGTTTTGAAATGGGATATGCGTCGGCTATCGCGGTGTTTCTGTTTGTTATGATGATGTTTACAAATTTTGTGGTATCGCATATTATCCGACGTATAGGTCGGTAACGGGGGAGTGAAAACATTCAGTGAAAAAGCGTTTTCATAAGCGGCTTAACCGTTCATTCGGCGGCACGGCGGTTATATTCATTTTTCTTTTCGCCGGTGCGTTATTTATGCTTTTGCCTACGATTTATGCGGTGAGTGCGGCATTTAAGCCGCTTGACGAAATATATATTTTCCCGCCGCGCCTGTTTGTAAGAAGACCCACGCTCGATAACTTTGTTCAGGTGGGCGTTCTTGCCGACACCTTTTGGGTGCCGCTTTCAAAGTATGTTTTCAATACGGTGTTTATAAGCGTAACGGCAACCGTTGGGCATTTGGTGCTTTCAAGTATGGCGGCGTATCCGCTTGCGAAGCACAGCTTTGTGGGCAAAAATCTTTTTTCAAATATTGTTAAATGGTCATTGCTTTTTACTTCCGCCGCAATGCTTATACCGCAGTATATCGTTATGTCGAGGTTCGGTATGATAAATACCTACTGGGCATATATACTGCCCTCGGTTCAATCGGCGCTGGGGCTTTACCTTATGATGAATTTTATGGGGCAGATACCCGAGGCTATGCTTGAAGCGGCAAGAATAGACGGTGCGGGCGAGCTTAGAATATTTTGGCAGATCGCAATGCCCAACGTTAAACCGGCGTGGCTTACCGTTATGATATTTTCTTTTCAGACAATATGGAACACTACAGGCGCTACGCAGATGTCGCAGTTAGTGTATGATGAAAAGATAAAAATGGTATCCTCGCTTTTAAGCCAGGTTGTGGCGGGCGGTACAGCCCGTGCAGGAGCGGGTTCGGCGCTTTCGCTCTTACTTATGCTGCCGCCGATAATACTTTTCATAGCGTCGCAATCACGCATAATAGAAACAATGTCAAGCTCGGGAATGAAATAAAGAGGAGGGGAACTTTCTTGAAACGCGTCAAACCGCTGATAATTTTAATAATTGCCGTTTTTATGGGCGTTTGGACGTCTGTCGGCGTTTTTGCCGACGGCGAGACCTCTTTCAGCTATACCTATGATTCATCGGGTGTTTCGCAGGCTGTTCCCGAGCCGTATAAGGCATATGCGCCGATTTCGGGCAAAAAAAGCTTCGGCGGGGTGCAGCTTAATGACCCTAAGGATATTTATGTTTCGGAAAATGGCGAAATATATATTCTTGACAGCGGCAACAGCCGCATTGCGGTTTTAAGCTCAAGCCTTGAGTTTGAAAGAGATATTAGGCTTATAAGAAACGGAAACAGGGTAGACCTCAGCGGTGCGGAGGGGATTTTTGTTTCCGCGTCCGATAAGATATATGTTGCCGATAAAAGCGGCGCGGCGGTTTATACGGCGGATAACAACGGTAATATCACATCGGTCATTTCTGCACCGCCTGCCGATAAGGTGGAAAGCGGTTTTGAATTTGCACCGACCCACGTATTGGCAGACAGCGCGGGTGTGGTATATGTAATTTCGGCCAATACATATTCGGGCGCTCTGCAATATGATACGGACGGCAGCTTTTTAGGATTTTTCGGCAGCAACCGGGTCGAAGTGAATTTAAAGGTTATTATGAACCGAATTTGGCGGCGCATACTTTCAAGCGACGCTGCGGCGGGTCTGCAAAGAAGCGTTCCGGTTTCATTTGTTCAGTTTGATATTGACCGTGAAAATTTTGTTTACACCGTAAAATCGGGAACGGGCAGCAGCGGCGGACAGGTAAGGAAAATCAACCCTAACAGTGTGAATATATTGCTTGATGACGAGGGCAACGAGGCGTTTTACGGCGATTCGGAAACCTATTTCGACAGTGTTTCAAATCTTGACATAACCACCTCGTTTTCCGATATAGCGGTTGACGGCGAGGGCTATATAACACTGCTTGACTCAACCCGAAAACGCCTTTTTCAGTATGACGGCAGCACCAACCTGCTTTATGCCTTCGGCGGAGCGGGCAACAGAAGGGGCACGTTTGTATCGCCCGTGGCGATTGATACGCTCGGCGACAAAATAATTGTGCTTGACAGCGGAATAGGCGGACTGCATATTTTTGAACCGACCGATTTCGCGCTTAATGTAAGAGCGGCGCTTTCGCTTTACAATAAAGGGCTGTACGGAGAATCGGAAGAGCATTGGAAAGCCATATTAAAGCAGGACGCATATTACGAGCTTGCCAATATAGGTATGGGAAAAATCCGCGAGCGCACGGGCGATTATGCCGCCGCTATGAAATACTACAAAACAGGCAACAGTCGACAAAACTACTCGAACGCATTTGCCGCACGGCGGGACGAAGCAATGCGCAGGGGCTTTGTGTTCTTAGTTATCGGGGTTGCGGCGGTCTTACTCGGTATTGTTGCGGCGCTTACGGTAAGCGAAAGGCGGGTTATAAACGAATACAACCGCGTATTAAGCGCACGCAGTTATCCGTTTTACTGTCTTAAAAGCCCGTTTAAGGGGTATTCCCTACTTAAAGAAACAAAGCAGGGCAGCGGGATATGCGCGGCGGTAATACTATGCGTATTTACGGCGGTAGGTATTATATCCACGCAGCTTACGGCGTTTCACTATAACCCCGATTCGGGCAGACAGTTCAATATTTTTGCCGTACTTGCCGAAACTCTCGGAATATTCCTGCTGTTTGTTATATGCAATTGGGCGGTCTCCACATTGGCGGACGGTAAGGGTAAATTCGGTGAAATAATAATATTTACCTCATACGCGCTTATCCCGCTTATTATAACCGAGGTTACGCTTTTGGTTTCATCAAACGTTTTTTCGCTTAAAGAGCAGGCGTTTTACGGAATAATCAGGTCGGTCGGTCTTATATGGACGGCGGTGCACATTTTTGTTTCCAACAAAGAGGTTCATGAGTACAGCGGCGGCAAGGCGCTGCTTGTCCTTTTCGGCAGCGTATTCGGTATGTATCTTTTAATACTTATTATCACCGTGGCGTACAGTATGTTCGCGCAGCTTTTGAGCTTTATTTCAATGGTAATAAGCGAAATAAGGGCGTAGGGGGTGTTTGTATGAAAAGAAAGGTACTTTTAAAAAATATTCTCGGTTTTGCGCTTTCGTTTTGTGCGGTGGGCGGAATAATTCTTCTTTTATCGGTTGCCTCACGTTCGAGCGACAGCGGCGGTACGGTTACGGAAAAGCTGACGCAGATTGATTTTTCACCCGAAAACGATGGGGATATTATCGCAGAAAACGGCCGCTTCAGACTTTCGGTAAGCTCGCTTGACGCGGCGGTAACATTGCTTGACAAGAAAAACGACACCCTTTTTTCAAGCGCTCCCGACGGACTCTACGACATTGAGGGACTGAAAACCGCAGCCGTTTCGGAGCTTTCAAGCGTGATTAAAATAAAATACGCCGACCGCGACTCCAATATTTCCGAGCAAAACAGTACGTCCGCCGCCGTTAAAAGGAAAACATTTTCGGTTAAAAGGATAAAAAACGGTGCAAGAATTGAATTTTATTTTGAAAGCGCGGGCTTTTTAATACCGATTGAGCTTACGGTTACCGATTACGGCTTTCGCGCGGAAATAATTTCTTCGCAAATAAAGGAAAAGAGCAATCTTGTAAAGCTTACTTCCGTAACGCTGCTGCCGGGATTTTCCGCCGGCGCTGACAGCGACGACGGGTATGTGTTTATTCCCGACGGCTGCGGAGCAATATCCTCCTTCGGCTATTCGGAACAAAGGTATTCGGCGAGAATTTACGGCGAGGATTGCGCTGTGGAGCAAAACACAAGAACATTGCCGCAATCAAAGGCTTATCTTCCCGTGTTCGGAGTAAAAAGAAACAACGCCGCATTTTGCGCAATTATTACAAACGCTGCGGCAAGGGCGGTTGTGAATGCCGACGGCAGCACGGCAAAAAGACCCTATACCACCGTTTGCGCGGAATATGTTTACAGGGAAAATATTCTTGTGAGTGTGAGCCAGAAAACCTTTGAAAATACCCAGGTCAATATGTTTGAAGGCAAGCCCTGCTCTGCAGAAAAGTTTTCGGTGGAGTACCGCGTCTGCGATTCGGCGGATTATAACGGTATGGCAGCTTCTTACAGAAATTACCTTGCCGAGGAAGAGGGGCTTAAAGCCCTGAAAGCGGAGGGCAGCGCGCTTTTTGTTGATATTATAGGCGGGGCTGTTAAGCAGCAAAGCGTTTTGGGGCTGCCCGTAAAGCGGGTAATGCCGATTACGGATTTTAAAGCGGCTGAAAAAACGGTAAAGGCCTTAAAGCAGGGCGGCGTTGAGGATTTTTCGGTTAATTACCTTTATTGGTACAAAAATGCCGATGAAAGCGGAATTACCGCCGATTTAAAGCCCGAGCGCGCTCTCGGCGGCAAAAGCGGGCTTAACGCTTTTTTAAGCACTGCCGAAAAGCTCGGCATAAAGGCGTATTTGGGGCTGAATTTTACCGATATGCCTAAGAGCGAACACGGATATTCCAAAAAATCCGCGTCCGCGCAAACGGTGCGCAAAGAACCCGTAATTGATTACAGGTATAAAATGAGCACCTTTCAAAAAACGGATAAAGCGCCCTTTAAATATCTTTTAAGCCCCGAAAGAATTACAGGCGCAGTAAATGCGGTATGCGGGGAATTCAATAAATTTAACGCTTCGGGTTATTCCGTGGGGGCGCTCGGGAACAAGATATATTCCGATTTGGGTGATCGTGCGACAGACAGAGCACAAAGCGAAAAATTATGGACGGCGGCACTTAAAAAACTTTCGGAAAATGGGAAAACAGTAATTCCGAACGCCTGCGCTTACGGCTTTTCCTCAGCCTATGCCATAACCGATACGCCGCTTTATTCGGGCAGCTATTTGTTTTCACAGTATGAAATTCCGTTTTACGCAATGGCGCTGCACGGTTCGGTTTACCTGACATCGCCCGATATTAACGGTCAAAGTGATGAAAACACCGCATTTTTAAAGGCGCTTGAGGCGGGAACGGCGCTGAAATACGCCTTTGGCTTTGAAAACGCGGGAGAGCTTTCCGATACGCTTGCCGATGAATACTCATATATAGATTTCGGGCTTTGCAAGGTATCTGCGCTTAGCAAATATAAAATTTCGGCGGAGTATTTTGCCGCCGTTTCCGATAAGAAAATGGTCTCGCACAAGCGTTTATCGCCCAATGTTACCGAAACGATTTTTGAAAACGGTATGGGCGTATATGTAAATTACGGCGATGCGCCGTATGAAAACAGCGGTATATCCGTTCCGGCAAAGGGGTTTTCACCTATCGGGTGGAGTCTTAAGGGGGAGGAATGATTATGAAAAGCAATAAAGGCGGCGGGCTTGAAAAGCAGAAGGCACGCTGGGCGTGGCTTTTTATAGCTCCGTGGATTGTAGGTATAACGGTGTTTTTCGCCGTTCCCATGGCGCAATCGGTTATATATTCCTTTTGCAACCTTACTGTCAGCGGAAACGGCTTTAAAACCGATTTTACCGGGCTTTCCAATTATTCCTACCTTTTCACAAAGGATACCTTCTTTCTTCAGTATCTTACGGGGTCTGTGGCGTCGGTCTTTCCGCGCGTGGTTATGATAACGGCGTTCAGCCTGCTTATAGCCGTGGTTTTGAAGGAAAGGTTTATAGGCAGAAGTCTTGCAAGAACCGTATTTTTCTTTCCTGTTATAATCGCCTCGGGCGTAATAATCAGTATATTACAGGATAAGGTTATGATGAGCGGCTCGGGCGTTACGGATATGTCGCCGGGGTATATGTTTAAGGCTCCTGATCTGGTGGCGGTTTTTTCGGAGCTCGGACTGCCCGAGGCGGTTACGAAATCGATTACCGATATTATAAACAGTATGTTTGATTTAACCTGGCAAAGCGGCGTGCAGATATTACTGCTGCTTTCGGCTATAAACAATATCCCGTCTTCGTTTTACGAGGCGGCGGTAATGGACGGCGCAACCGCCTGGGAAAAGTTTTGGAAGATAACCTTTCCAACCGTTACACCTACGCTTTTGGTTTCGGTTATATATACAGTGATAGACGGCTTTACCGATTACGATAATAAGGTAATGCAGCTGCTGCGCAGCTATTACACAAATAATAACTACACATACAGCGCTACCATAGGGGTAATATACTTTTTCTGTATTCTGCTTATAATCGGTTTGATACAGCTTATTTCAAAGCGGTTTGTTGTTTATTCGGGAAATTAAGGGGCGTAGAAATGAACAAGAAGATAATACTTTCAAAAAAACGCTCCGTAAGGCTTGTGAAATCAATTTTGCGCGCCGTGTTTTTGGTGGGCGTGGGGTTTGTAATGCTTTATCCGGTGCTGTTTATGCTTTCAAACTCCTTCAAATCCGTAAATGATACGCTTGACCCGACAGTTGTATGGATTCCGAGTGGGTTTAACCTTTTCAGCTTTAAAACGGCGCTTGAACTGCTGAAATTCGGCGAGTCCTTTAAAAACACGCTGCTTATTGTGCTGCCCTGCGTTATTTTTCAGGTGGTTTCGTGTCTTTTTATCGCTTACGGCTTTGCGCGTTTCAGGTTTAAATTCCGAAATCTGCTGTTCGGGCTTTTGATCTTCAATATCATAGTTCCTACGGAATCGTATATGATACCGCTCTATGTAAATCTTAAAACAATGGGTCTGCTTGATACCTACGCGCAGTTTTATGTTCAGGCGCTGCTCGGAACGGGTATACGCTCGGGACTGTATATATTTATTTTCAGGCAGTATTTTATAAATATGCCAAAGGAGCTTGAGGAAGCGTCGTTTATTGACGGCTGCAACCCGCTTGAAACCTTTATAAAAATAATGGTGCCCAACGTCTCCGCGGCAATACTTACGGTAACGGTGTTTTCGGTTGTTTGGTATTACAACGATTATTCGCTTACGGGTATGCTGCTCAATAAAAATTTTCCTCTTTCCATTGCGCTTACGGGCGTTTCAACATCGCTTGGCAATCAACTGCAAAATATGTCGGGACTTACAACAGGCTCGGATATAAAGCTGCTCAGCGATTCCATACTTTCGGCGGCGTGCCTTATAACCGCGCTGCCGCTGATAGGCTTTTACGCAGTGGTGCAAAAATATTTTACAGAGGGAATAGAAAGGACCGGTATTGTAGGATGAAAACAGGTATACGTTTAACGGCAGCCGTGCTGATATCGCTTTTTGTAATATCCGCGGCAGGCTGTGCAAATGAAAAAAGCCTTTCTTCTGAAACGGGCGGGCATACAGACAGCTCTCAAACGCCGCCTGCGGCAGCCGATATTTTGAAAAAAGCAACGCTTAGCCGCGAGGAGCAAATATCGCTTTACAAGGAAATAGTTGAAGGGGAGACCGCGTGGCTTGCGTCGCTTCAGCTTGATAACGGAGCTTTGCCCATGACATATGCGGCGGACGGAAAGCTGACGCTTAACCCCTATTTTTCCGATTTTGCGGCGCTTGCAATGCTTGAAAGCGATAAATACCTCGGTCAGGTCAAAAAATATGCCGACTGGCACTTCTCGCACCTTAATACCGCCGATGCGGATTATAACGGGCTTGACGGCACCGTTTATGATTACACGGCGGAGGTATCGGGCGGAAAGGTGAAGCGGGAAACGGTAAACACCGATAACGGCAAAAAGCATTACGATTCGGTCGATTCCTATGCGGCAACCTTTCTTTGCGTGCTGGAAAAATACCGGAATAAAAGCGGAGACGCCGCATACATAAAGCAAAACGGCGCAGATATTGACCGCGTGACCGCCGCGCTTTTGGCAACCTTTGAGGGAGAGCTTACAACAACAAAGCCCGATTATAAAATACAGTATCTTATGGATAACTGCGAGGTTTACGAGGGGCTTGCGGCTGCGGAAAAGCTTTATAAAAGCGTTTTTGCGGATAAAAAGGAGCTTATAGGTAAAATAACGGCGGCAAAGGAAAAGGTATCGAACGGGATAGAAAATCTGCTTTGGAATAAAAAAGGATATTACGAAACGGCAATATCCCCCGACGGTACGGTTGCCTATAAATTTGCGTGGAGCGATTTTTACCCCTGCGCCACATCTCAGCTGTTTATGATTTCAAGCGGGCTTTTAAAGCCCGAAAGCGAGAGGGCGCGGCAGCTGTACAAAAGCTTTAACGATAATTTTTCCACAGGCGAAAAGAAAAGCAGCTGGGAAAAAATAAGTCTGCCTGACAGCTTTTTTTGGGGCTCGGTCGTTTATGCCGCCGCAATTATGGGCGACGAGGGCAGGGTGGAAAGCTATATGCGACTTTATACAAAAGCAATGAAAAATCACGCTTACCCGCTTTATAACGCGGACGCGGGCAGAGTATGCCTTGCGGCTGCGGTTATGATAGAAAAGCTTTCACAGAAAGGATGATTACATTGAAAAAAATTAAATTGGTAATTTCCGCGGCGCTTTGTATCTGTATGATCTCGGCGGTATTTGCGGGGTGCGGAAAAAACGGAACGGGCGGCGCGGCGGACGGCGAGCGCGCAGAGAAAATTGCCAAAGAGCCTAAAAAAATTTCGTTTTTGGTGCCCGGGTATGACGGCAGTGATAAGGACAGCTATTACACCAAGGCAATAAAGGAATTTGAAAAAACCTACGGCAAGCAGGTGGAAATTCTTCAGGCTGTGGGCGAGCAGCTTTGGAATCAAAAGGTGGCGGCGCAAATTGCCGCCAAAGACCCCATAGACGTATTTTATATAAGCGTGGATCAGTACCTCGGAATGTACCAGAAAAATTATCTGACCCCCGTTAACGATTATGTAGATCTCAGCGTAACAGGGCACAACAGCGATGTAATGGACACGTTTGTTAAATTCGACGGCAAGTATTATGCCGCGGGAGTTTCGGCTACTCCGTATGTGCTTTATTATAACCGCGATATTATGGAAGCAAACGGCTTTGACCGCGATGAGCCGCGCAAGCGCTATGAATCGGGCAGCTGGACCTGGAACGATTTTATTGAAATAGCGCGTGAGTGCAATGACTCAGACGCGGGTATTGCGGGGCTTGAGAATATGTTTGACGAGGTATTTCAGGCATCGAATAACTGCACGGCGGTCGAGTTTAAGGAAGGCAAATACACGCTTAATATAAAGTCGCCGCAAATGCGCCACACGCTTGAAACGGTTCAGGATATATTCAATAAAAATGTTATCTGCGGCAGCGGCTATGTTACGGGTCAGAATAAATTTTTAAAGGGTAAGGCGGCTATGCACGGCGCATACGCGTATGAAGAAGCGACCTTTAACTCCTTGAAAAAGAGCGGTTCGGTCTCAATTGATTTCGGGGTGACGGCTTTCCCTGCAGGACCTGATAATAAGGACGGTAAAAGCTTCGGACATTCCACGGGCTATGCCATTTCCAACGGCTCAGACGCTCCTTACAGCGCGGGCATGCTTATAGATATGATTTTAAAGGCTGCGGATGAGGATAACAAGGAGAAAAAAGCCCTTGAAAATGCGGAAAACCGCGCTATGTATGATAAGCTTGCGAAAAATCTTTGCATACCGACATATACCGACGGAATTTTAGAGCAGGGCTACGGGGCGTTTTACTTGCTTTACGATGTGAGAAACGGCGAGGATATTAACCAGAAGCTTGCGCAATACGAAACCACCTATCAAAAAATGGTGGACGATGCAAATGCACTTTTAAAATAGATACGGAGAGGGAAAAATGCAGAAAAATTACTGTACGCCGATTCCTGCGGCAAGAATTTCGGATAAGGTGTCGCCGGAATTGAAAATAGCAACGGAAAACGCCTTCGCGGCGGAAATTTACGCGGTTACCGCAGGCGGTAAGGCGCTGCTCGGAAAATACGACCTTAAAAAAGGGCTTGAATCTAACAGAATATATCCCGACCTCGGCGGTATAACAGGAAAATTTGAGTTTGAAATAAACTTTAAGGACAACGACGGCAATACAGAGGAAACAATACGCATACCTTATGAGGTTGTAAAATCGGATGTGCCGTCCACCGGGATGATAGACGGCTGCTGGATAACGCTTTACCACTGGAGCGAGGCAGAGGGTACTTATTTTAACGAAGGGCTCAGGAATCTTGACGCCGACGGCTGGCGGCAGATAATCTACTCCATGCACAAGGCGAAAATTACCTCGGTACTTATTCAGAATGTGTTTGACGCGGGAAATTACGCTTATCAGCACAATATGACCGTGGATACATACGACGGAAAAGCGTTTTACCCGAGTAAACTTTACAAAAACAGAATGCCAATAAAGTGCGAAGACCCGTTAGAGGTTATACTGACCGCCGCCGACGAGTGCGGAATGTATGTTTTTCCCGGGGTGGGTATGTATGCGTGGTTTGAATTTTCGCCCGATTCTCTTGAATGGCATAAAAGGGTGACTGTGGAGCTGAACGAACGCTACGGACACCATAAATCATTTTACGGCTGGTATATTTCCGAGGAAATTATGGGCTCGTTATACTTTGATTATCCCGCTGTTCCGAATGAGAAATATAAGGATATACAAAGCTTTTTCAGGGAATACACCGCATTTGTAAGTCGACTTACCCCCACAAAGCCGGTGGCGCTCGCCCCTAACAACATCCATATGCACTGGTATGAGAAGGAATGGCTCCCTATACTCGAAAACCTTGATATTATAATTCCCTTTGCATTTGCAAGGAGCGAATATAATATTGATGAAATTATGAATATGTGCCGCAAGACGGGAACGCATTTCTGGGTTGATATGGAAATGTTCGCCGTTCCGTTTACAGACGGGCTTCGTCCCAAAAAAATACCCGACCTGCTTAAAGAAATGAAGAATTACGATAAATTGGAGCAGATATACGGCTACCAATACACCGGAATTATGAATGAGCCGGGGCACAGAATGAATTTGGGTCTTGCCGAGACCGAAAAATTTTACAGCGAATATATGAATTACCTTAAAACCAAGGAGGAAAACGGCAATGAAAAATAAAATATTTACCGAATACAAAAATCACTTTCACTCGGCTCTTTTGGACGACTGTATTCCGTTCTGGGAGAAAAGCGACCTTATAGATAAGGAATACGGCGGGTTTATAACCTCGGTAGACAGAGAGGGCAAAAGCTACAACAACGATAAATCGGTTTGGTTTCAGGGGCGCTGCCTTTGGACGTTTTCCGCACTTTGTGTAAGGTACGGCATAAGGGAAAGCTGGCTTAACGCGGCAAAAAGCGGTAAGGAATTTCTTGAAAAATACTGCACCGACAGCGACGGAAGAATGTTTTTTACCGTAACGCGCGACGGCAGACCGCTGAGAAAACGCAGATATATGTATTCCGAAAGCTTTTTTGTTATAGGCATGGCTGAATACGGCGCCCTTACGGGAGATACCGAGGCTCTGTCTAAGGCGGCAAAATGCTTTGATATGATGCTCGATATCTACCGTCACCCCGAAAACGACCCATATAAAATCACCCCGAAATCATATGCCGAAACAAGAAGTCAGCGCGATTCCGCAGTGCCTATGGTGCTTATAAGCTCGGGGCAGATACTGCGCCGCTGTATCCCCGAAAGGGCGGAATATTATACCGCCGCGGTGCGCGAAGTAATAGGAGATATACTGAAATATCACTACAAGCCCGAGCTTAAGTGTGTGCTTGAAACGGTGGCAAGCGACGGCAGTATGATAGATAACCCCGCGGGCAGAACCGTTAACCCGGGTCACTCCTGCGAAAACTCGTGGTTTATTATGTGCGAAGCGCTTTATTCCAAGGACGATGAGCTTATGAAAAAGGCGCTCAATTTGCTTGACTGGCATACAGAGCGCGGCTGGGATAAGGAAAACGGCGGAATGTTCTATTTTGTTGACGTGCTGGGCAGACCGTGCGAGCAGCTGGAATGGGATATGAAGCTTTGGTGGGTGCATAACGAGGTTTTAATATCCACACTGCTTGCATATGCCGTAACAAAGGATAAAAAATATTGGGATATGTTTGAAAAGACCTATGATTATACCTTTTCGCATTTTGCGGATAGGGAATACGGCGAGTGGTACGGCTATCTGCACAGAGACGGCAGCGTTTCACACACCCAAAAGGGCTCTTTGTGGAAAGGACCTTTTCATTTGCCGCGCTGCCTTATGCTTTGCGAGGATATCCTTACCGTGCTTGAAAGCAACGGAGAAATTCACAGCATTATATAATCCTCACGATTTCTGACCGACGGCATAAAAACAGGAGGCGACAGATATGAGAAAAAGCATTTTTTGTGTTCTTTTAAGCGTTGTTCTTCTTACAGGCGTTTTTTCTCCCGCAGCTTTGGCGGAGCAGGCAGGCGCCGCGCAAATTACCGACGATATGACAGACTGGAGCATTGCGGCATATCATAGCGAAAACTGGGAGCGATTTTTAAGCCACCCCGAGAGTGGGCTCGGCGTTATAGGCCTCGGCGCTGCAGGGGGAGAAAGCTCGGTTACATATGCATCGCCCGCAGGTAAGCGCTTTACACGGCTGAATATTTTACTGCAGCTGCACAAGGATTTTTACAATTCCCGCCATATTTCCGTTTCGGCGCTTGTGTCCGCCGAGAGCGAATGGCGTGGCATTGCGTTTACAGAGGGTGAAACGCAGGATATTTCGGGCTACGATAATTTTAAAACAAAGAATATTTCGGCTTATTTGCCCGAAAACACCGTTGCGGTTCGTGTTTGTTTGCTGAATGATGTTGCATGGACGTTATTCATCGACCGCGTTGAGCTGTATACCGACGATATATCGGAAGAAACGCCCGTTTACACAGTAGGACCCGTTATAAAGCAGGCGACCCCCGGGGCGCACAAATATTCGCCAAAATATGAGCAAAGCGCTTTGCAGTTTGATTCGGCTGCGCTGAAATCGTATAAGGGACTGCCACTTATAAGCTTGGGCACGGTTTTATTTAAAGGCGTTATAAAAAATAAAGCAAACGCCGAAGAGATATATGCGGCAGTGCAGACAAACGGCGCGATAATTCTTGAAAGAACCGAAACAACGGGGGAGACCGACAGCTATATCTGCTATTCCGCGCGACTTTACGGCATTACCGAGAACGGAAAGGAAAATGAGCGTTATTCCGCTTTTGCTTACGCGGTGTACGGCTCGGGAGAGGATGAAATGACGGTGATAGGAGAGTCGGTAAACGGCAAATACAGCAATGAGCCGAGCGAAAAGGAAACGGAATATATGAATTTTACGGAAAGCGAGAACAGTTGGATAGCATCGCTGCAGCTCGCCGACGGCGCAATTGTAACGCGACCGCCGAGCGGCGGGGCGGCAAGCATAAATCCGTACTTTGCAAATATTTCAGCCGCAGCTCTTCTGAAATCGGGCAGCAGATATACCGCAAACGTTAAAAATTATATGGACTGGTATTTAGCGCACCTTAATAATGCCGCTGAAAATGTACCCGACGGCTCTGTGTTTGATTACAACGTATATATAAGCGCGGACGGCAGCATTACCGAGGTATCCGCAGGCGATTTTGATTCGACCGATTCATACGCCGCAACCTTTTTAAGGCTTGTTTCGGAATATTGCAATACCGTCGGTAATTACGGGTATTTTAATTCCAATTTCACAGCAATACAAAGAATTTATTCGGCAATGCTTTCAACCTGGGATCACGATAAAAAGCTGACTGCCGCAAAGCCTGCGTATCGGTTTTATTACCTGATGGATAACTGCGAGGTTTATGACGGCGCGGCGGCATACCGCAGTTTGCTTAAGGCAACCGGCAGAGCGACTGCCGAGGTATCAGCTCGAATTGCGGATATTTTATGCGGTATTGAATCGCTTTATCAAAACGACAGTTATCTGAATTTTTACGGAAATACCGCTTTTAATTGGGAAACCTGGTATTCCGACGCAACGGCGCAGCTTTTCCCGATAATGCTCGGTGTGATCGACGCAAACAGCGCGCGGGCTGCAATGCTGTATTCAAAGTTTAATTCACTGTATTCGGGCGGCGGCAGCCTCGGCTGTTCGTGGGAAAGGCTTGATAACCCGAGCGGTATGGCGTGGAGCTTGATCGCGTTTACCGCAGCATTGACGGGGGATACGGAAAAAGCCGGCTTGTTTATTACGGCGTACAGGCAAAGGTTTTCCGCACAGCACGGCAGCCCGCTTTACAATGCAGACGCGGCGTTTGCCGTTCTTGCCGCAAACGAGCTTTTAAAGCTTTGCTGATGTAAAAAAGGTGAGCTTATGAAAAAAATTATAACAGGAGCGGTGCTCCTTACAATGCTTGCGCTTTGCATATCGCTTTCCGTAGGGGCGGTTTTATACGGTGATGCGAACAGGGACGGAAACGTTGATATTACAGACCTTATCGCAATTAAAAAATACTGCTCCGGCTATTCTGTAAATATAGATACATCTGCGGTGGACGCGGACCAAAACGATATTATAGATTCAAGCGATATGGCTAAGCTTAAAAGTGTTATTCTCGGAATCTCAAAATACGAAATAATAACCGACGGGTACGATTATCTTAATGTAACGGCACTTGATAAGGAGGAAGCGAAATGAAAAAACTATCTAAAATATTTGCAATTCTTATATGTCTGACATTAACGCTCGGAGTGTGCGTGTTGCCTTTATCCGCTGAAAATAACGCGCAATTACACGACGATATGACAGACTGGAGCAAGGTCTCTGCCCATACCGAAAACTGGGATATGTTTTCAAGCCACGCCGAAACGGGCTTAAGCGTTATAGGCAGGAAAAACGTGACCGACGAAAGCTCGGTTACATATACGGCGAAAAACGGCGACACATTTAAAAGGGCGGAAATTTCCTTACAGGTATACAGCGGCTTTGTGAGTGTTTCAAGAGATTTAAAGGCGGAATACAGAACCGACGAAAAATCCGAGTGGAAGTCTCTTGTAATGACGGAGGAAGGTGAAGAAAATATTATCGGCAAGGAAACGCTTGCCTTTAAGCTTCAGAAGATATACTGTGAATTGCCTGCAGAGACCGCGAAAATTAAAATATCGCTGCTTAACGATGTCGGCTGGACGCTTTTTATAGATTCGGTAACATTGGATATTAAAAAAGGAAGCTCTGGGGAAGAAAAACCCGAAGTTCCCGGCGAGGATATTTTAACCGATGATTTTTCCGATTTATCAAAGCCCGATTTTAAAACGGATAATTTTGATGTTTTTCCGAATCATCCGGAAACGGGATTGAGCGTTATAGGCAGAAAAACAACCGACGGTGAAAGCTCGGTAGCGTATAACGCCCCCGAAGGGAAATACTTTTCGGCGGTGAAGCTCGGCGTTCAAAAGGCTGAGGGTTATGTTCTGTATTCACGGGATATAAGGATTGAATACAAAATTTCCGATACGGACGAATGGGTAAACGCTCCGCTCACAGAGGGGGAGACTAAGGATATTAAAAGCGCAGCAAACCCCGTTTTTAAAACACAGGAATTAAGCGCGGCGCTGCCCGAAAACACACGCTTTGTAAAAATCAGCCTTTTAAACGACGTGGTGTGGACGCTGTTTTTGGATGAACTCGGCATAACGCTTAAGGATGTAAAGGTAATTGACGGCGGTAAAACCGACGATGGCGGCAAAAAAGACGAGCCGGCGGATAAAGATACTATCCTGACGGATGAGTTTGAGAATTTTTCCAAAACCGAAACGCATACCGATAATTTTGAATTTCACAACCCGCACCCCGAAACGGGGCTCAGCGTAATGGGCAGAGGAAACGGAAATACGGAAAGCTCGGTAACCTATGCCGCCGAAAATAACGCTTATATCACCTCGGCGAAAATAGGAATACAGTTTTATACAGGTTTTTTTGACGCCGCACGCGATATAAAGGTAGAGGTTTTGGTAGGCAAGGCTTGGAAAACTGTAAATCTTCTTGACGGCGAAATATCCGATATAAGCGGTTCGACAAATAAGAATTTCAAAAGCACCGTTTTAACAGCCGATTTGCCCGCAAACGTTAAAAAGGTTAAAATTTCACTGCTCAATGACGTTGCGTGGACGCTTTTCCTTGACCGCGCCGAATTTAAAATGAGCCGCGACGGTTCTTCGGGGATAATATACGGAGATTTTACGGATGAGCTTGCCGATTTTTCAAAGGTATACAGTCATTCTGATAATATGCAGGCGTTTGCCGAGCACCCCGAAACGGGCTTAAGCGTAGCCGGCAAAACCGACGGCGAGGACGGCTATATAAGCTATAAGGTCTACGATAAGGAAATAACATCGGTGAAAATAAGACTGGTAATAGCCGACGGATATTTCGATAAAGCAAAGCACTTTTCGCTTCAGACCAAAAACGCGGTTTCTGCTGCTTGGAAAACGGTAGATTATACGCTTTCCGCGCCAACAGCCATTGCCGGAACAGAAAAATTCGTTATTGTTACCGCCACGGTCGATAACCTGCCCGTCGGAACAGATGAAATTAAGCTTAACCTTACAAATGATGTCGCGTGGACGCTTTTTGCAGACAGCGTTTCTTACACTACGGGAAAGCTTACGGATATTTCGCTTATTCCGAAAACCGACGGCGCACAGCATACGCAAGCGGCATATTACGCATTTTTCGCGTCCGTTGCGGTATTGCTGTTCATAGGCTTTAGGCTTTCGCCTTATAAGCGCAGAGCTATATGAAGGTGACATTTTAGGTTGTGAAAATTATCCACAGCTTACAAGATGAAGTTGCAAGATCAAGTTTTAAAAGATAATAAGTTCGGTAATGTTAAAAATCGAATGTTTTTCAAAATCAAAAAGCAGTAATCACTAAGTGGCGTTTTGTCTTTAAAAGGCATAAAAAGCGAAGAAAAATCATACAATTAACCAGTGAGAGAGCGTGTAAGACGCTTTAAGGGGAGTTGATTGTATGAAAGAGGCGACACAGGACAGAGCGGAGGTTTTAGGCGAATACATACTTGATACGGGCGCCACCGTCCGCGCTGCGGCAAAGGTTTTCAAAATAAGCAAATCTACCGTACATACGGCAGTAACAATATAGAACGGTTTGTGTGGCTGGTAGCATAAGCACCGCAAAATTGCATAAATAAAGAATTTCAGCACAGCGTAAAGCCGTGCTGATTTTTTGTTCTATTAGGAAGTGCAACGGCAAAATCTCGGCTAAAATAGGATTGTTTCACATTTTAGCCGAAGTTTTCGTTGACTTTGCGGATATAATAAAGTATAAATGATAATATAGTAATGCACCGAATATGTCACCGAAGATTATTGTATCATCATAAAAAGGAGCAATGAAAATGGAAGGGCTTGAACCTAAAAAGCTTGCGCTTATAAGAATATGGCAGATACTTAAAGAATACAGCGATTATGACCATCCGTTGACTCAGGATGATATAGCCGCACATCTTGAAAACGATTACGGGATAATTATTGAACGAAAGGCGATAAGCCGAAACATATCGCTTTTAAAAGAAGCGGATATTGAAATCGAATCACGCAGAGCCGGCAGCTATATTGACTGCCGTGACTTTGAGGACAGCGAGCTTCGTATGCTAATAGACGGCGTTTTAAGCAGCAAGCATATAACCGCAAAGCACTCTAAGGACCTGATAGAGCGCTTATGCGGACTTTCAAATAAATACTTCAAGTCGCATATTAAAAATATTTATTCGGTAAATGATTGGAGCAAGACCGACAATCAGGCGCTTTTTTATAATATAGAGCTAATAGATACCGCAATAGAAACGGGCAAGCAGCTAAGCTATGATTATAATAAATACGGAGCGGATAAAAAGCTGCACAAAAGCTCTTATCAGGAGGTAAGCCCTTATCAGATGATACTTCACAATCAGCGTTATTACCTTATGGCTTACAGCGAATACTGGGGCAATATGGTTTTTCACCGTCTTGACCATATAACAAATATGAGCATATCGAAAACCCCTGCTGTGCCTATCCGCTCGGTTGCGGGCTATGAAAGCGGAATTGACTACAAGAGATTTTCTTCCGCAATGCCGTATATGTACAGCGACGAGCCGGAAAGAATTGAGTTTATTGCCGACGCTTGCATTATTGACCAGATAATTGATTGGTTCGGGCGCGATACGCAAATTTCAAAGCGTGAAGACGGTCAGGTAACAGTGAGCGTTAAAGCAAGCCCCATTGCAATGGAGCACTGGGCAATGCAATATATAAATTATGTGGAGATAACAAAACCCGAAGGTCTGAAAATTAAAATTAAAGATTCTTTAGAAAACGCAATAAAAAAATATGAATAAGCTTTTAAAATCAGCCGCAAATTATGCGGCTGATTTTTTATGCCCTGATTTCGGTACATTAAAGGTAATATAATAAAAACATAAGGAAAGGGTGAACAGAAATGAACGAAAGTAAAAACCGTGTATGGAACGCATTAAGAATTTATTACGGCATTGCAGAAAGCCTTGAATTTTCGGACAAAAACTGCACGCAGACAGTATATAACAATACGCTTTATATTTATATCGAGAGCAATCCGGAGGTTTTTCCGCCGATGAAAACCAAAGAATATTCAAATGTGTATTTTGTCACGGGAAATCCCGAAGCCATTTCGTTTATAAGGCGTACTGCCCCGCAATACGGCTGTTTTTGCTATGCAAATAATTACGGGCTTGGCTGTTTATATACCGTTATTCCGCCGAATTATAAAATACATAAAAAGCGAAAAAGCTTTATTAAAAAAATATTCGGACTGTAATGTGCTATAAAACGAGGAGGGCGAAAGAGTGATAATTAAAAGCATTGAACTCAACAATTATTGCGGCATTTCGCACCTTGTATGTCATTTTAAATCGGGTGTAAATATAATTGACAACGCCGATGTATTAAAAGCGGTTTATAAGGTCATAAACGGAGATTTTTCGGAAAGCCCTAACATAACGGCTGAAATAATGCCCCACGCAAACCAACAAATAAATACAAGAGGCTCTCCCGACGATGCAAATGACCTTAATGTTTTTGATTTTTCGGCTCCTGCCGTATATTCTGATTATTTTAATTTGTATAAGCACATTGACGATTTGCATAAAAAAGAAAAGCTTTTAAAAACCGACGGAATTATTGCAACCCGTTTTTTCAGGCATCGGCTTAATAAGTATATAAAGAGCTTTAAGCCCTTTGCCTATCCGGGGGAAAACGGACATAAGGTAGTTTTACGGTCGGACGGAAATTTCAGTGTCGTTAATGCCGAAAATCAACCATTAGAAATGAATAACAAAAATGAGAGAACCTTTTTTGAGCTTATGTGCTTTATGAAATTGCGCGAATTTTGGAACGATACCGAAAAAGCAGTCAATATGAATTATGAAAAAAGACCGTTTATTATTTCAGGACTGCCGAAAAATTACTGCCGCCAGCTTAAAGAAAGCAAACTTTTTGACAAAGAGGAGCAGGTATTTATTGCAACCGCACAATTCGGATTTTTTTAAAGAGGTGGAAGCTTTTGCAAAAAGGAATATTTTGGTATTTATCACAAAAGAAATTCATTATTGTTTCTGTTGCCTGCGACGAAAACGGCAAAGCGGAAAAACAGGCGGTATTCAGCTCAAAATCCGGAAATAATTTTAATCACAAAGCCGAATGGGCAAAGCTGTCAAAACGTGTTACTAAGGGACGACCGTATAATTATTATCCGAGAGGGAGAGTTGAAATATATGAGAAAAGCATTAAAATTTTTCTCAATACAGATATAAACCGAAAAAAAATAATTGAGGAAATTATAAAACGGTTTGACCTTAGCGATGCGAAAAGAGAAATAAAGGTTATAAATGACGGCTCTTCGCATTACCGATATATTAAAAAATATATCTAAATTAAAATCGGAAATTTTAAGCACCGAAAACGGTACATAACATTTCATATAATACATATAGTGAAAGCAAAAAAATGCTGCTTATGGGAGGAATCAATATGTCATTTATAAGAGCGATTAAAGAATGGCGGCAGGAGCATAAATATCGCCGACAGCGTGCAAAGAGAGGCTGGAGCGTCAAGGATACTTGGAACATAGATTACTGGTTTTTGGAGGTTATGCCCCAAATGCTTGAATACTTAAAGGAACACCATATGGGATTTCCCGGCGAGATACAAAAAGAATATGTCGAGGCACACAGCAGCGAGCTTAATATGTCATACGAGGAATACTGCTCTTGGCCTGCCGATGAAAATTCCGAGGGCTATAAGCTGCGTGAAAAAACAGACGAAATTTGTAACAATCTTTGGAATGAAATTCTTGACCGAATGATATTTCTTTTAAGAGAGGCCTCTGAAGAGACCTGTACCGTCAAAAACCCTTACGATGAGGAAAACCTGAAAAATTACAAGGAATTTACGAAGAAATACGGGATTTTAGGCGAAAAGCTTTTAAAGCCTGAGGATATTTATCCTAATGGAGCCAAAAGACTTTATTCACCGAGTGATATTCCCGAATATAAAGAAACAGCCGAGCTTTATTTAAAGGAATCTATAAAGCTCGATGAATATAGAGACCGCTGCAAGACCGAAGCCATAAACCTGTTTAACAGGTGGTTTTGGAATTTGTGGGATTAAAAAATTTACGGAGGAAATAAATATGAGTGCGTTTGACAGAATAATCGGATACCAAACAATAAAAGAAGAACTTTTGCAGATCTGCGATATGATTCACAACAGGGAAATTTACGAAAATCTCGGTGCAAAGCTTCCGCAGGGAATTTTGCTTTACGGCGATCCGGGGCTTGGAAAAAGCCTTATGGCGAAAAGCTTTATTACCGAAAGCGGACTGCCGGCATATATTGTCCGCCGTGATAAGGGCAGCGACGATTTTATCGGAAAGATAACCGACACCTTTGAAAAAGCCAAGAAAAACGCTCCGGCAATAGTATTGCTTGACGATATGGATAAATTCGCAAATGAGGATGACCGCCATATAGACGCTGAGGAATATGTTGCGGTGCAGGCGGGTATTGACGAGGTTAAGGGTTGTAATGTTTTTGTGTTTGCAACCGTTAACGAAATTCGAAAGCTCCCACGCTCGCTTATCCGTTCGGGCAGATTTGACCGAAAGATAGAGGTAAACTCGCCTACCGACAGGGACGCGGAGGAAATTATTAAATACTATCTCGGTCAGAAAAAGGTTTCTGATAATGTTAATATGGACGATCTCGTTAAAATGGTGAGTTATGGCTCCTGTGCCGAGCTTGAAACAATTCTTAACGAGGCAGCAATCGGAGCGGCATATGCAAGAAAAGAAAAAATAGAAATGGACGACCTTGTGAAATCAGTTTTGCGTATGCAGTATGACGCACCCGATAATTTCACAAAAAAGTCAAGTGACGCTTTAAAAGAAATTGCACTGCACGAGGCGGGACACCTTGTGGTCTCCGAAATTTTAACTCCCGGCAGCGTTGGACTGGCTTCTCTCAGAACTGCCGGCAGAGACTCAACAGGCGGATTTATTCACCGTTGTATGCCCGTAACAAGGCGGGCGCACCATATTCTCATTTCGCTTGCGGGGAAAGCGGCGGTAGAGCTTTATTATTCGGGTGTTTGTGCAAGCGGCTGTCAAAGCGATATCAGAAAGGCCGCAAGTAATATCAGGGACGCCATATCTGAAAGCGGCACCGGTGGTTTCGGTATGATAGATGTTGCTAATCATCGTTTTCCTGAAAGCTCCGAGAGCTTCAATTCAAGAAACGAATCGGTAGTTCATGCCGAGCTTGAGCGGTATATGTTTAAGGCACGCGAGATACTTATTAAAAACCGTGATTTTCTTGAAAAGGCGGCACAAATGCTCAGCGAAAAGGAAACGCTTTTGTACTCCGATATAAGAAAACTGCGCGAAAGTATTAAAATTACGGAAGTTGTTTTATAAAAAATTTGACTTTTAAAATAACAAGGTATATTATAAAAACATAAGCTCCTTGCAGTAGCGTACATCTTAAAGCGTAACTTTGAGAGGGACGGCGAGTCGCTGCCCTGATTTTCTAAAGGATCTATGCCTTGCCGCAGATATATCCGCGGCAAGGCGCCGCCCGATAACACTTCGACGAACAAAAGAATAACTCCGTTATTTTCAGTTCGCCTGCGCTTTTATCGGGTCATTTTGTACTGCAGGGAGCTTTGCTCTTTTAGGCTTAAATATTATTCTATGGCGGTGATATTTATGAATATAATCGACAGTAATGTGGTATTCGGCTCGGGCGATGCCGAATTTGTAAAAAAATTCGGGTTGTTTGAGGCGGCGCAAATGGTGCTTGACTATAAATCGCGTAATAACCTGCCGTTTATTTACGATACATACCAACTGGCGGATTTTTTAGGGATTAAGCGAAAAGAGCTTTTCTTTATATCCAAAAACACCGATAAATATTATAACGCCTTTGAAATTAAAAAGAAAAACGGAAAACCGCGGCGGCTTTATGCGCCCGTAAGCAGACTTAAAGCCTGCCAAACTGCGATAAACCGCCGCATTTTAAAAAATCTGCCTGTTTCAGAATACGCCGCCGCTTACCAAAAAGACTCTCAAATATCCAAAAATGCCGCTCCCCATATAGGAAAGCGGTATCTTTTAAAGCTGGACATAACCGATTTTTTCGCCAGCATACGCTTTGAGCAGGTGTATTCCGCCGCGTTTAATACAAGGTATTTTCCGAAGCAGACAGGCGTAATATTAACGGAGCTTTGCTGCCTTAATGACGCATTGGTACAGGGCGCGCCTACCTCTCCGGCACTTTCAAACATTGTAATGTATAATTTTGATAACAGTATAGGTCTTTGGTGCAAAAAGCGCGGCATAGCTTACACTCGCTATTGCGATGATATGACGTTTTCCGCCGATATACCGCTTTACCCGGCTTTTAAGCGAGCAAAAGATATGCTTGAAAATACGGGCTTTGAACTGAACGAAAATAAAACAAGATTTATAAACAGCAATAACCGACAAAGCGTTACGGGTATTACAGTAAACGAAAGGCTTTCGGTTTCCGCCGATTATAAGCGCAGGCTCCGCCAAGAGGTTTATTATGCGCTTAAATACGGCTTGACTGACAGCATATTGCATACCGATAATACCGAGCTTTTAACCGACGACAAGCCCGACGCCGAGCGGTATTATAACCGTTTGCAGGGTAAAATAAATTTCGTTCTTCAAATAGAGCCTGATAATAAGTGGTTTTGCGAGGCGAAAAGTAAGCTGAACAGGCTTTAAAACTAATCGGCAGGAAAACTTTCCCGCCGATTAGTTTTATTTTAATGAGTCTTCTATCAAATGTTTTTTTATATGCTCAAATATAGCTCCGCCGAAATCTTTATTTTTGATGTTAAATGATATATTTTGAACCGATGGGTTGCGTATAACATCAACATTATCATTTCCATCTGCCTGTTTTTTAATTTCATTAACTTTCCAGTATTTAAAAGATCTTGTAAAACAAATCAACTGACTTTTTTGGGAATTTTCTGCCAATTCTTTAACATATTCTATAATCTTCTTTGTGCTTTCGCAATTTTTTAAATAGGTGTAGTTGAATTTAGCGGAGTGATAGGGGAAAAGTTCAATCGCCGCCATATTTTCGGAAAGCACTTTAAAAACTTTTTCTTTTTCTTTTTTTAATTCCTCATTTGATAATGATTCAACATCACTTTTATATTCTTTAATTATATTATAAACAAGTGACTTTTCTTTATCCTTTTGATCAAGCTTACCCTGCCACCATTTGGCTCCGCCGGAAAGATTGCCCTTATCGTCCGGCTTTTCTGTAAGCCAAAACAGCGTTTTATTATGATTATCGGGGTTTAATTGCTCCAAAATATCATTATGGTGTAATTCATCAGCATTATAATCGTCGGCGGAAAATCCCGGGTTTAATGAACAAATAATAATTTTAGCGTTTTCAACATCTCCTATAAACGGCTGTGGGAGTAACCCAAAGTGTATAACGGTTTGGCTTTCTTCATTTTCTTTTTTATTTTTATCGTGCGTATGCTTTACAAAATATTCATTTATACTATTTCCGTCGCATTTAAAATAGTAGTTTCCTTCTTTTCCTTCCTTATTGTACTTTTCCTTTAATTCCTTGTAGTCTTTATAAAAAACTTCCAACATAGTAATTCTCCTTTATTTTATTATTATAAATGCGGGGCTCGATTTCAGTATAACATATATCACCTCTATTCCGCAGCCCTTACAAGCTCCTGCCATACCTTAACCATAGCAAAGGTGTCAAGCTCGCAGTATTTAAGCAGATTGTGCCGCGCGGTCTTTTGCTCCTCCGGCGGCATATCCTTTATTTTCGGGAAAACCGTCATAGCCTCGCCGCCGTTGTGTACTTCGTCAAGATTATGATAATCAAGCGACGGGTCGTTCGGGAATATCGCAGGCAATACGCTTTTAATGGAAAAGCTACCGCCCATTGCACGGTTATAATAATAGCCCGACTGAAAGGGCGTCAGCAGATCCTTTATATTCGAGCGTATATTTAAAAGGTGCTCCGCCAAATCGGGGAAGGTCTCCGCCAGTTCCTTAATTCTTCCGCACTCAAAGCCTTTATTGTATGCGGTAACGCAGACATTCATAGGAATATCCCTGCAAAGGCTTTCGGCAATGGCGCGGCGCGGGTCGGTGCCCGATTCTGCCAAAAACTCCTTATGTAAAAGCTCGCCGCCTTCCTTTTCAATATAGTGCAGCGAATACTGAAATGGTATTTGGGCATAAGGCTTTGTTCCTATAAATTGCGGTATGACAGGCTGAATTGTTTCAAAATCAAGAAAATAAAGCGGATATGAAAGCGTGCCTAAAAAGTCCCGTATACCGTCCTTTTCTATATATGTGCCTTGGTCGGAAATTGCAAACAGCATTTGCCGCAGCTGCTTTGCATTGGTAATATCGGCACTGTAAAACAAATCGTTAAAGTCTGCAAGCCCCTTTTTGTAATATTCGATTTTTTTATTAAAATGCAGCCTGTATAAATTAAAAACAGAGGGCTGCGGCAAATTCCGCGAGCAATAGCCCCAAAACGCGCAGGTGTACGGCTTATCGCAGCAAACGGATAAATCAATATCCGGCTCCTTTTCCGATTTTAAAATTTTTTCGGCAATCGACAGATTAGCCGCAATATTCTTTTCTTCTACAGCTACGGAATCGGCAATATCATGAATACCGAAAAGCTCATCCAAATTAAGAGCGCCGTTAAAAACATATTGGTTGTTAAGGCATATAAGATATGTGCCCGTAACATTAATGCCGCAGTTTTCAAGCACATATTTCTGATAAGCAACATCGGCGGCATATACCGCCTTATCGTACTTTGTGGAGCTTTTAACCTCGTATATTGCAAAGCCGCCGTTTTCCTTTTTCAGTATGTCAACGGCACAGTAAAGCCCGTTATAATCGAACGAGGCTTCGCAGATAACAGGCGTCCCTTTTTCGATTTCCGCCTTTGTGTTTTCAATCATTTGCTTTATATCTATTTTATCGCCGTCGAAAGCTGTAACCTCGATATAGTCGCCGAACAGCCCCATTGCAAGGTCGCCGACCTCGTTGCCGGCGTCCATTCTTGCTATAACCTGAGGATCGACCTTGATTTCCTCGGGCTTATATTTTTTAAGCCACGCAATTTTCGGACATTGCCACAGTCCGCAATATTTTGACTTTGAAAGATAAACCATATCCCGACCTCCGCTTACATTTAATAATATAATTTTACTGTATTTCACCGCTTTTTTCAACATATTATATTTTAACGCGGGCTGTGTACCAAAAACGGTACGCTTCGGCTTTGAAGTCCTTATTTAGTTGTTTTTTAAAAAATCCTGTGATACAATTCTCTCGCTTTCAAAAATCGCACGCAAAAATCTATGTACCGCGTGCGGTACATCGCAAACGCTATAATTAAAGCTATAAATGATAAGGAGCCCTGAGTATGACAAAAGAAACAGAAATGCAAACTTTATCCTTTGAATCCGATATAACACCCTTAGAATACATTTATTTAATGTTTGACCGAACCGACGGTGACGGCGTGCTTTATATTCCCGAATTTCCGAACGAGCTGTCACTTTGTGAAGAAAAATACAGTTACCGCTGCAAAATGGATTGGACAATGGAGGACCGCAACTCGGTTTGCTCGGAATTTAAAAGGCTTTATTCCGATCTTAAAGGAATTGCCGAAAAATACGAAGAATTAGACGGGAGTGAGGAAACGGCACAAAAGGTATTTTGCGAAGAAAACGGAAACGTACGACTTTTTAATGTGTGGCAGATTTTTGTAAAATCATTAAATTCCAAGGATTTAAAATATGATACCGTTCACGATATATCAGACCGGCTTGATACGGCGGATTATCTCAAAGAGCTTTCGGGCAAATTCACAAAGGGCGCCGAATTAACAAAGGATGAAAAGGATTTTTTCAGGGAGTATATGGATGTTTCCGTAACCAAAGACGAAAAAAGATTTTACAATTCATATTGCAAATCGCTTATTAAGGAAGCAGAAAAACGTGTGGGAAACAATATTTGCGCTTATGAATATGTTATACAGGCAACAAGGCTTTGTAGGCTGTTAAGCCTTAACGCTCCCGAAATTGTTATAAAAAACGAAGCCCGTTTATTGGCGGCGGCTATGGTGCTGCATAAATATTGTATTTCAAAGGAAACGGTTGATAACACCTATCGGCTGCAAATTGAAAGATATGAGCTTATGAGCGATGAGGAGCTTGATAACCTTTTCAGACCTAAAAAGACAAATTCAAGGAAAAGTATGGCGCCGCTCTTTGTATATTTAATTTTAAAGGAGCATTCAAGCAGTGAAAAGCATCTGCGTCAACAGGATATTTTAAAAATACTTGAAGGCTATCCTTATGAGGTGCCGCTCGAGAGAAAAGCGCTCAGCAGAATTATACATAATATAACCGACTCCCAGTTATCCGTTTTCAGCGATAAAACGGGAACCTGGCTTGAACAGGAGGAAAAGTAATGATTGAAAGAATTAAGGTACAGGATTGGACGGGTAAAATTATCGGTTTTATCGAGCTTGATACTTCAACCGGAAACAAGCAAATAAAAGATTTTTCGGGAAAGATCAAAGGCAAATATAATGCAAAGCTCGATATTACCACCGATTTTTACGGCAGGCAAATAGCAAAGGGCGATCAGCTTATTATGACGCTCAATATGTAGAGGAGGAAAAAATAATATGTTCAGTGTGCCGAAAATCAATAAATGCTGCGCCACCTGCGATAATTGGCAGGGCGCAAGAAAAAAGACCTGTTTTGGGGCGGAAACCGATACTAATTCCGTACGGGGTCAATGCTCGGCAGGGGTTCACAGTCTCGATACCTCGGGACATATGGCGTTCGAGGGAAATTATTGCAAACAGTTTAAAAAATGGAGGGAACTTTAATGGGAAGATTAGACTCGGCAATAGATTTTATAAATAAAAAGATAGACAGCGTTCGCAAGGATATAAACGACGGTTTGAAATTCTGCGGCATTATAGACGAAACCCCTCCCGCGCCGATACAGCAAACGCCGAAACTTAACTCGGCCGAGGAAAAAAAAGAAAAGCCCGAAATAACTAAAGCTGTGCCCGAAAAAGCTCCGCCGAACACCGCCGCACCCAAAAAGCCTGCCTGCCCGTATGGTGAATGCTGTGAATATTACATTTATCTTTATCATACCTGCGATAAATCCGTCACCTGCCCCAAGGGTTTGAAAAAGCAATATTATGGTCGTCTAAAAACGCCCGGTGACGATCGGGTTTTCGGTTTTATCAAGCAATTTGCAAAGCTCGGTCCAAAGGACTCTTATGAAAAGGAAGCAATTTTGCGTGAACGGTATGTCAGCACCTTTTTTCCTAATTTAAAGCCGTTAAGAAGCTTTATAATGGGAATTCTCAAAATTAACGAAACATACGATCTGGAAATATCTCCGTTCATTAAATTCCTTTTTGAGCTTAACGAAAAAAATGTTTCATACCCGAATCTTGCAGCGAATGTTGAGACACTATATAAAATTTACAGCGAACAGAAGTATAAAGAAAGGGGATATGTAATTGAAAAATTGTTTGATACGCCTTCACCGCTGCTGCGAGACCCAACGCTTTTTGCGCGCGATAATGAGGATTTCAGGTGTTCATACGGCGCGTTGGAAATGTTTTCGGACAAAGCTGCATTGACCGAATATTTCAAAGGCCCTCCGCAGGTAAATATTGATATGCTTTTTGACGGAAACGGAAAATTAAAGCCTGCCGGTATAGGCGGCCCCGAAATCGGCGAGCCTGAGGACGGAATTTGGAATTTATTGCAGCAATTTTAGTGCGTGATAATGCAATAAAAGATAGAAGCTTATTTGTGAGTATATACAAAGTATATTTGCCGCCGTTGATTTTTCTATGGCGGCGATTTATAATTATAAATATATTAAAAAAGGAGAAGTTTATAATGTATAGTAATAACGATGTTGAAAACTTGGCGAAAAAGTGTAAAGAGTCTTTGGATTTGTCAAAGACCGATCCGAATTACTGCTTCCCTAAAGCGCTGCCGATTTGTCTTTTAGAAGCAGTTTTTTCAATTGCCGCAAACAACACTTCTTCTAAAAATACTTATACAAATTATATGAATTATTTCAATATAGTTTCAGATGAAAAAAGCGGTACTATAAAGCCTGAACATACAATAAAAGAATTTATTGAAAATGTGGAAAGATTTAAAAGTATTGATGAATTTACAGATATTGTCTTAAAAAATCATCAGCATACTTCTTCCAGAAACGGAATATTGAAATCGGAAGCTGTATATGAAATAGCAAAGATTTTTCAAAAATATAAAATTAACACATTAGCTGATTTTCAAAAATGTTTCGGTGAACATCGTTGTAATTTAGAAAAAGAAATTTTGAATATAAAAGGACAAAGCAGTGGTATTATGCTAAAATACCTTTATATGTTAGCAGGTAATGAAAATACTGTAAAACCAGATCGTATGTTAATGCGTTTTATAAATAGTGTAAATAAAGATATAACTATTGATGATGCACAGCAGATTATCAGCGAATGTGTAACTTTACTAAAAAGAGACAATAAAAATGTTACCCCCCGATTATTGGACTATTTAATTTGGGATTATCAAAGGTTGATATAGCGGTAAGCCCGACTTTCTGAATTTATTTTGGAAAGTCGGGATTTTTATATCCCATTTTCGGTACATACCGTTTCATATAATAATATCAGAAAGAAAAAAGGAGCGGTTAAAATGAAATATACATCTGCACAGGCTAACAAGTTGCTTAAAAAGCTGAACGACGAATACGATTTACTTCTTGCGGAAGAGGCGGAGAGCAGCACCTTTCTTGCCGCTATGGGCGAGGATCCCGAAAGCGTGCGCCCGGAATATGATTATACAGAAACGCAAAAAGCATTGGAAAAACTCGGAAACAGAGTAATCAAATTAAAGCACGCAATAAATCTCTTTAACACAACGCACACTCTGCCCGGTTTTGAGCTTACGGTTGACGAGGCGCTTGTATATATTCCTCAGCTTTCAAAAAAGGTTAAAAAGCTTGCCGAAATGAAAGCAAGACTGCCGAAATCAAGAGAAAATCAGGAATATTACAGCCGAACAAGCATTATAGATTACAGATATATAAATTACGACAGAAAGACGGTAAAGGAAGAGTATGACAGGGCGTTTGACGAATTATCGGCACTGCAAACGGCGCTTGATACGCTGAATAACAGCGTAACCCTTGAAATCGATTTTTAAAGCCTTTCCGTTGCAGAGCATACAGCTTAAAAGGAAGATAACAGGTTCGGGTTTAAGGTTTAAGTTTTTGAATTTGTTATAAAATTTCCGTTATAAAAAACTGTTTAATGTGAATTTATGGTTTTTTACGCCGCCTCTGCATAAAAACCTTACTCATTGCGGCTGAGGTTCGGTTTCAAGCCGCAGGTTTCCGAAATGAAAGTGATATTATGAATATAATTAAAATATGGCTTGACGATATAAGACCCGCACCGAACGGATATTTTCACTGCCGCAGCGTGAATGAGGCAAAACTGAAAATTATTCATTGCGAAGCGGAAAAAAACGAAATCGAAGAAATAAACTGCGACCACGATTTAGGAGATTATGCCGCCGACGGAGGAGACGGAATAAAGCTTATCGATTGGCTTGCCGAAAGAAAAACCTTTTATCCTATCAAGCAGCACACTCAAAATCTCGTAGGCAGAGAAAATATGCAGCGTGAAATCAACCGATATTGGAGGAAAACAAATGATTGAAATAACCGGAAAATATAATACCGCTTTGGTTTATACCGATAATTTAGAGCCCTCTGCCGCAGGTCAGATAAAGGCTTTTTGCGATATGGAGTATTCGTCCGGAAGCAAGATACGCATTATGCCGGATGTTCATGCCGGCAAGGGCTGCACCATAGGCACTACTATGACGGTGACCGATAAAATTGTTCCCAATATAGTAGGCGTGGATATAGGGTGCGGTATACTGACGGTGAAATTAAAAGAAAAGCGGCTTGAGCTGCCGAAGCTTGACAGCTTTATAAGGCAGAATATTCCGTTTGGGCGAAATGTCCGTGAGCGTGCGCACCGCAGTCACGGCAGAATTGACATATACGAGCTTGAATGTGTAAAAAAAATAGATACACGCCGTGCAAAGGAAAGCATAGGCACACTTGGCGGCGGAAATCATTTCATTGAAATTGATACAGACGGCGAAAGCCTTTATCTTGTTATACACACAGGCAGTCGAAATTTAGGGCTCAGGGTAGCCGAATATTATCAAAAAAAGGCATATAACGCCTGCGGCGGCAGAAAGCAGAGCGAAATGCCGTATGAGCTTGCCTTTTTAGAGGGTGACTCTATGCAAAGCTATCTTCACGATATGCAGCTCATGCAGCGATTTGCCGCGCTTAACCGCACCGTGATAAAGGAAGTAATTGTTGACGGATTAAAGCTTCACGAGGAAGAAAGCTTTGAAACAATTCACAATTATATTGACACCGACAATATGATACTCCGCAAGGGCGCGGTATCGGCAAGTAAGGGCGAACGGCTGCTTATCCCTATGAATATGCGCGACGGCAGCCTGCTTTGCACGGGACTTGGCAACAGTGATTGGAACTGCTCCGCACCGCACGGCGCCGGCAGACTGATGAACCGCAGGGACGCGGAGCAAAGCTTTACGCTTTCACAATTCAAAAAGTCAATGGAGGGCATTTTTACAACCAGCATATCAAAGGACACGATTGACGAATCGCCGTTTGTATATAAGCCTATGGAGGAAATATTAAAAAATATTTCCGAGACCGTAACGGTCAATAAAATTTTAAAGCCTATATATAATTTCAAGGCAAGCGAGCATGGAGGTAAGCAAACGAAATAATGCTTAAATTTAAGTTGAAAGAGTTAAATAAAACCATCGGCGGAGGGGTGGAAAAGGGACAGCTTTGTGTAATAATGGGGAGACCCGGTTCGGGACTGGAAACAATCGCAAATTCGCTTGTTTCCGATAATGACATTAACGTATTGCATTTGACCTTTGAAAAAATGTTTGAAAACAATTTCAATATTACGAAATATAAAAGTGAAAATTGCGGCACGTTGCTCAAACTCGTTTTAAACAAAAAATCTGTACTGTCAGACGGCGAATTTTCAGGCGGATATGACGAGAAATCAAAATCGGTTTTTCAAAATATTTTTGAAACAGCCGATACAATTATGTTTTTTCGCACGCCGGTATTTTACGAAAATGGGGCTTCAAATAATAATTTTCTTATTTGCTCGGTGCTTAAATCTCCGGTATTTTAAAAAACAGATATAATACTTACTGAAAAAGAATTTTTAAGTATTGGATAAACTACCTGCCGGACTGTATCAGTCCGGCAGGTAAAATTTTACATAATAATTTATCAGATAAAATAATTTGAACATTTCCGTCTTTCATTCTCAAATAACATTCAAACTATTTAAGATTAGAATATAGAAATAAATCATTCGCACAAATATATTCGTTTTAATCCATCTTCAAAAGCCTGTTTTCCCGTTTTGTCTAATTTTCTTTGAAATTTATTCCATGGCCAATTAGGATGGGCTGAGCGAATTATTCTATTATCATTTTTATATTTTCCGTTATTATTGTCATAAGACTCCCAAGCGTCAATTGAAGTAAAAACTACTGCTCTCGGATTCAAAATATCAATTACTTCATCAATCAATGATGTTGATTCATTTCTCCACTTTTTCAATTATTTTATACTGTTCGTCTTTGGGAATATTTTCGCTTTTGGCTTCTTTGTAAAAGGCATCTTTAAAACAGGCTTTGTCTTTAAAAGCCGGAATTTGATAAAAATTCATAAACGCAAAATAAGAATAATTCTTTCTGTTATCATTGTACTTGCTTAGCCTTATATTGCCGTATTTTAAAACTATATTGCAAAATGAACGCAAAGGATTATCAAAATTGCGAAAAGTATTCTCATTCTTTAATACGCCATTGCAGACATTTCGTGTAAAGTTTTCTCCGATTAAGTTGTTTTCAACCTCGGCGCATTTTGTTGAAAACCAATTTTCAAAATATCGTATACCGTATTTTTCTCTGTCTGTTATTGCTTCACAATAATGACTTTCAGAAATTTGCAATATTTTATATTCATCGTAATTCCGACCTACGAATGGTATATACGATGGATGCAATTTATAAAATGGTATTTTTTCAAGCTCATTTTGGTAGTTCATAATATGCCTTTCCGCATAACACCATATGCTTTTTACTATGATTGCTTTAAACTTTGTGATTGTAAGCAAGCTTTTGCACTTTTCTAATATTAAAAGCTGTTTTTAAACATAAAATTCTTTCATATCTTCAAGTCTTAAGCAGGCAAGCTTGCCGCCGAACGCGGCGCCGCAGTCAATTACAATATTGTTATGTGCTTGATATATTTCCGCTTTGCCGTTAATTGTCTGCGTGGGAGTATGACCTGAAACAATATAAATCGAATTGTCGCTGAAATATTGCCTTTCATAATCGGGGCGCATTTCAAGCAGCTCGGGCAGGGTGTATTCGGAAAGCCTTTTATCCTCTCTGAAATTACCGAGCCCCGCGTGAACCAAAACAAAGGTCCTATCTTTTATATCAATCGCTTCATACGGCAAAAAATCCTCCATAAAATCAATAAGCGCGTTTCGCTTGTCGGGCGCCAAAGCTTTAAAGCTCTTTAAGGTCGGCATGCCGCCGTCAAGCTGATAATCCATTAAATCCCTGATTGTCTGTTCATCTATCTGTGTTTCGGCATTTTCAGCGGTTATTTCTATATTTATGCGTTTTAAAATATCGAGCGCCATAACCTCGTGATTGCCAAGCAGCGGAATAATATTCGGCTTATCAATTATGTATTCAAGTATTTTTACGGGGTCGTCCCCGCGGTCTACAATATCGCCCAATATAAACAGCTCGTCTTCGGGCGCGAGGCTTATTTTTTTAAGCATTGCTATGAATTTTTTATACATACCATGTATATCGCTTATAACATAGGTCACATCTTTCACCTTCTAAGTATAACATAATTTATAATGTTAAGCAAGCATATGAACAGTTTAAATACCATACAAAAAAGAGGCAATAGCTAAATATTATAATAATCATTTAATAGATTTCTAATTATCTCTTTAGATGTTCTTATATGCCGGTATAGCCCGTTATTCCGGGCTTTTCCGGCACTTTTCATATCGGAAGAACCTCACAAATCTTTTTATTACCCCTCATGTTTTCGCTCTCAAAAGTAGTAAAAGCAGTAGTAAATTCTGCGTACTACTTATGCCGCCTTGGTTTCCTCGGCGCTTTCCGCCG
>URPQ01000001.1 GCA_900549755.1 uncultured Oscillospiraceae bacterium | reverse complement strand
ATAACGGTCAACAATATGGCGCCCGGCGTTATTTATACCGACCGCAATGTTGAGGCGCTCTCCGACCCCGAATACGCGAAAAAGGTGACCGACAGTATTCCTGTAGGTTTTTACGGAACACCCGATGACTGCGCGGGCACGGTAAGCCTTTTATGCTCGGATGAGGGGCGGTATATAACGGGGCAGAGCATTTATGTTGACGGAGGGAAAAGCGTACAATGAAAATACGGTTTTTAGGTCAGAGCGGATATATATTAAAAAGCGACAATACCGAAATTATAATAGACCCTTATCTTTCCGACAGCGTTAACCGTGTGGCGGGCAGACCGCGGACATTACCGATACCGATAAACCCCGAGGATATAAGCTGCGACGCGGTTATATGTACCCACAATCACCTTGACCATTTAGACCCCGACACGGTGGAAAGAATAAACGAAAATCAGTTTTATATTACCACAAATGAGGGAAAAACCGAGCTTAAAAAGCTCGGCAGAATCAATGCAAAAGCGCTGAACACGGGGGACAGCATAACCGTAGGCGATTTTAATATAACGGCGGTTTTTGCCGACCACACGGTTGAGGCGTTCGGGCTTATTGTGAAGACGGAGGGCAAGACCCTATATTTCAGCGGCGATACGCTTTTTAACGAAAAGCTTTTCGGCATAGCGGAGTATAAGCCCGATTACACCTTTATTTGTATAAACGGCAGGCTCGGGAATATGAACGTTAAAGAGGCGCTCATAACCGCCGAGAAAATCGGCGCGGCGGTAAACATACCCAATCATTACGATATGTTTGAGTCCAACTCCGAAAATCCCGCCCTGTTTACGGATAATATAAGAGGCGGCAAAACGCTTGAATTTAATAAGGAATATACTGTTTAAGCAGTTCAATTATTTGCATAAAGGCTCTTACATTATGGTAAGGGCCTTTCCAATCGCTGCCCTTAATATATGAAATCGGCGTGCCGTCCCGGTGGAGGTGACCGAACCACTCGGGGTGACCGGGGTCAGGGGAATGCGCATATATGTATTCGGTAATGCGGTCAAAGTAATCAAGGTATTTTTCCTGTCCCGTAAACATATATGACCGTAAAAAGGCTATTAAAGCCTCGCAGTGCGGCCAGAGCAGCTTCATATCCCATTCAAGGCTTAGTACGGGCTTGTTTTCAATATCCCTGAAATAGAAAATGCCGCCCATTTCCTTATCCCAACCAATATCAAAGGACCATTCAGTTATCTGAATGGCTCAGTCTGTCGATAAACCTAAAATTTTATTTTTGCGGCGTTCACGCCGCATCTTTCGTTTTTCCGCTGACATGCGCGGCGGAAAAACACATTATAAGCGAAAAACCGCTGAATAAGCGGTTTTTCAAGGGAACTGGGGTGGTATTGGCGGGGATAGAGTGCAGTCCGAAAATCTTTGATTTTCGAGCGAGCGGTATTCCCGTCCAAGAGCGTGTCGACTTTTTCGACACGCTCGACCATTCAGTTATCTGAATGGCTTTTTTCATAAGCTCTGAGTCCTTTCTGATGGCTGCCTCCTCCATTAAAAACCATGCGGTTTCCATTGAGTGCCCGGGGTTTATAAGCCTGCCCTCGGGCGAATTTAGCCTTTCGCCGTGAGCACCCACAGTTTCAAACAGGGCTTTTTCGTCCTCCTTTACAAGGTTGTTTGTAATTTCGGATATACAGGCGTCAATTATGGTATTATATATCGGTGAGTCGTCAATTTTACGCATATGTTGGCATACGTTCAGCATTATCATTACAATGCTGCGCGTTCTGACACTGCGGGTTTTCGGGTTTACCTTGGGCGGAAAACAGCCGGGCGTTATGTAATAATGAAACATTTTTTTGAATAAATCAACAGCCCTCTGCTTTACCTCCTCATCCTTTACGGCAATGTAAAATTCCGCATAGCCCATTATTGCAAACGCCTCGGAAAAATAGCAGCGCCGGTTTATCAGCGGCTTTCTGTCACGCGTGACATTAAAATACATATGGCCGTTTTCATCAAAGCAATATTTATTTATAAAATTATAGCCCGAGCGTGCAAATTCAAGCCATTTGGGATTTTTTTCAAATTCGTTGTAAAGCTTTGAAAACATCCAAAGGCTTCTGCCCTGCTGCCATACAGATTTATCCTCAAAAAACAGCTTTCCGTCGCGGTCAAAGCCGCATAAAAATCCGCCGTATACCGGGTCGGGCGAAAATTTCTCCCAAAAGGGAATAAAATCCTCAAAAAGGGTTTTTGAAAATTTGTTTTTATATTCATATAGCCTTTCCATATGCTTTATACCCCCTTATACCATTTCAACGCAGCCGCGTCCGGTTACTTTTTTCAAAATTTCTTCATAGGGCTCATGGCAGTCCCAGAAAATCTGCGCGCACAGCGCGGTGGGAATGCTGTAATCGGGCAGTTTATGCCTGAATAATTCGTGCACCAGCGGCAGCGAATCAAATATAGGAATGGCTTTTGTAAGGTAATCGTCGGTAAAATCGTCGACGGCATAAAAAACCTCCCGCGGCGAATACCCGCAAATAAGCGCCAGCTTAACATCGGGGCTAAGCGGATTATCCGTAACCCTTATCACATAGCCGTTTTCGGGAATATCCTCGGGGGAAAAATAATCCCCGAAATACTTATTATCGCCGTAGGTCCCGAGAATAATTGTGTTTTCCGCCGAAATATCTCCCGATTGCTCGCACGCCACGGTGCCGAAGGAGTATATTCCCGGCTCTCTTGCAATATATCTGCCTATTTCCTCTGAAATAAGCTCCAGCGACCGCATAACGGTTTTTACACCCGATAACGCGAATTATAAATCCATTTTCAATAAGCTGAGCCTTTACAGTGAGGCGGACGTTATATATATAGGCAAAATAAAATCTGTAATGTACGATCTGCTTTTCAAGCTGAGCGAATATTACAGAACTGATTATTGCGGCAAATACCGCATTATTTCAAAGGGGATTACATACCATGAGCAGGAGGAAAAGCAGGAGCTGAAAATAGGCGAAATAGCCTCGCTCTGCAATGTGAGCGAGGTTCAGTCTGTCGATAAACCTAAAATTTTATTTTTGCGGCGTTCACGCCGCATCTTTCGTTTTTCCGCTGACATGCGCGGCGGAAAAACACATTATAAGCGAAAAACCGCTGAATAAGCGGTTTTTCAAGGGAACTGGGGTGGTATTGGCGGGGATAGAGTGCAGTCCGAAAATCTTTGATTTTCGAGCGAGCGGTATTCCCGTCCAAGAGCGTGTCGACTTTTTCGACACGCTCAGCCTCGCTCTGCAATGTGAGCGAGGTTTATTTTCGTAAGCTTTTTAAGGAGTATTCGGGTATGTCGCCCGCAGAATACCGCACCCTTGCAAGACTTTGCAGGGCGAAGGTGTATTTAAGGGAAAACCGGCTTTCCCTAGCCGAAATATCCGATTTGCCGGGCTTTGGCGACGTATCGTATTTTATAAAGCTTTTTCGCGAGGCAAACGGAATAACCCCGCGTGAATACAGAAATCAGATAGAGGAAAAATTTGCAAGGGCATGAGAGGCTTTGCGACGGACAATTCAACAGATTGTTTTTTTCTTGACGAAATACCCGTGGGGTGGTATACTGTAAGCGTATTATTCTAAGAAAATTTTACCGTCGAGGCGGGTGGCTTTATGAAAAAAATATCTGTAATTGTGCCGTGTTATAACGAAGCTGAAGTGCTGAAAATATTTTACGCCGAAATTGACAGGGTAAGCAATGAAATGACGGAATATGCGTTTCAGTTCATTTTTGTGGACGATGGTTCAAAGGATGGAACGCTTGCAATTATGAAAGAGCTGTCGATCAGTGATAACCGCGTGACATATATTGCATTATCGCGTAATTTCGGAAAAGAGTCGGCTATGCTTGCCGGACTTTCAAATACCGAGGGCGATTACGTTGCTATAATGGACGCTGATATGCAGGACCCGCCGGCACTGTTGCCCGAGATGGCACAGGCGCTTGAAAATGAAGGATATGATTGTGTCGCTACAAGGCGGGTGGACAGAGAGGGAGAACCCCCGATACGGTCCTTTTTTGCGAGGTTGTTTTATAAAATAATAAACAGAATATCCGATGCGGATATAGTTGACGGTGCAAGAGATTTTCGCCTAATGAAACGCGAAATGGTTGACGCCATACTTGAAATTAAAGAATACAACCGCTTTTCAAAGGGAATTTTCGGTTGGGTAGGCTTTAAAACGAAATGGCTGCCGTATGAAAACAGAGAGCGGGCGGCGGGCGAAACAAAATGGAATTTTTGGAAGCTGCTTAAATACAGCATAGACGGTATAATCAATTTTTCTCAGGTGCCGCTCAGCATTTCATCGTGGTGCGGAATAATTTTTACCGTCGTTGCATTTATTATGCTTTTATTTGTATTTATAAGAAGGCTTGCTTTCGGCGACCCGGTTTCGGGTTGGGCTTCGCTGGTTTGTATTATTTTGTTTATCGGCGGTATTCAGCTTTTTTGCATGGGAATTATGGGGCAGTATATTTCAAAAAATTATATGGAAAGTAAAAGACGTCCGCATTACATTGTAAAAGAAACAAATAAAAATGACAAAATCAAAAGAATAGGGTGAAGCGGAGCAGTGAGTAATTTTATAAGAAAAAACCGTATACTTGTTTTATGCTTTGCTCTGCCGATATTTTTGTTGACGGGTCTTTTTATTGTTAAAGGCATATCTCCCTTTGGAGAAAAAAGCAACCTTATGTGGGATATGGAAATACAGTATACCGATTTTTTTGCATATTACAAAAATGTGCTTTCGGGTAAAGAAAGTCTTGCGTATTCGTTTTCGAAATCGTTGGGCGGTCCAATGATGGCATTATGGGGTTATTACCTAAGCTCACCGCTTAATTTGCTTGTAGTATTTTTTAAGCACAGCCAGTTTCAGCTTTTTGTTTTTGTTATTACGGCATTAAAGCTTGGTTTGTGCGGATTAACGTTCGGTATATTCTTAAAAACGAAATATTATACGCTATCGGAACTATACATACTGTTTTTCTCGGCAGCCTATGCCTTTACTCAATACGGCGTAGGGCAAATATCGAATATAATGTGGCTTGACGGTATGTATATGCTGCCGCTTATGATGCTGGCAACAGATAAATATATAACGGCAAAAAAGGTTTTACCGCTTTATATGACTGTGGCGCTGAGCATTATATTCAACTGGTATACGGCATATATGAACTGCATATTCATCATGCTTTATTTTATTTATTCATATGTGCTTTCAGCCCAAAGAATAACCTTCAAACCGGCAGTGAAAGCACTGTTAGGTTTTGCTGCAACAGAAATTTCAGGCGTTCTGGCGTCGTGCTTTGTGTTTTTCCCGGTTTTAACAGGTCAAAGCGGTGGCAGGGCGTTTGACGAGGGAATATTTAACTTTGGAACAAATGGCAGCTTTTTTGGATTTTTACGCGGATTTATGATCGGTTCGGGCGTGGGCGGTAAAGGAATTACGCTGTTTTGCTCAATTTTTTCACTTTTTGCGGTCGGCTGTTATTTCCTTAACAATGCTGTAAAACAACGCGAAAAAATATTTTCAGGATTGTTTATAGGCATAATGGTAGCTTCAATGTTTTTTGTTCCGATTGAGCATATTTGGGTCGGCTTTAAGTTTGAAAGCAGCTATTCATACCGTTTTCTTTATACCGCTCTTGCGGCATTTATAACTGTTGCCGCAAGGGGTATGTCGCTTAGCCCTGTTCCGGAAAGGAAAAATATAAAGGTATTTGTTTTATCAAGTATAATAATTTTGCTTGTACTTGATATGTTTTCTCAATTTATAGCGTTGAGGCTTTGGTTTGAAATAGCAGTTTTAATTATTTACGGATTACTGTTTTTCCTTATGCAGGCTGCGGCAAAAACACGCAAAACAGTTTTAACCGCGGTGCTTATACTTGTATTTCTGGGAGAAATTGCGGTTAATGCTTATTTGCTGACGGACAAATATTTCAACAATGAATCTTCAAAATATGCCGATTACGTTGAAAATGAAAACAGGCTTATTGCACAGGTAAGACCCCAAAACGGCGAGCTTTACAGAACAGAAAAAACTTTGAACAGAGATTTTTCTTATACACACGATTCGTTTTACAGCAATGAGTCATTGGCATATAATTATCCGGGCATACAACACTACAGCTCCTCTTATGAAAACACAACCTCACAGACTCTGATAAATCTCGGCTACTATAGGAAAATTTTCCCCGGATTTTATCATGAACCCTTATTGGGCGCGGACAGTCTTTTGGGTGTAAAATATCTTTTAAGCGAAAAGCAGTATGACGGCTATATTCTCAGAACAGACCTTGAAGCATATAATGAGAAGTCGGTTTACGAAAACGCATATGCCTTGCCGTTGGCATTTTACGCTGATGAAAGCGTGCTGACTGTTAAGTCGGAGGGGAAAAATCCCTTTGATTATCTCAATGAGATTTACAGCGGCATTTTAGGAGAAGAAACGAAAATTTACACCGTCTGTGACAGTGTAAAGAGAGCCGAAACAGCGGAGGGTATAAAGTATACAATACCGAGTATTGCTGAGAACAGCGTTTTATACATTCAGGTAAGTAATAACGATGACGGTGTAGATTGCAATATTTCGATTGACGGTGGCGAAGAAAAGGGCTACAACGGCGGATGGCTCAACCACAATGTTATACCTATAGGAAATATGGGAATGGAGCATACACTGTCCGTGAACAGAAATGACCTTGATATAAAATTTTATTTTCTTGACCTGAATGTGCTGAAAAAAGCGGCAGATACTGTGAGCAAAAATGAAGTTTACGATTTAAAGATAGATAAAAACAACATATCATTTACCGCAGCCGGAGCAGGCGTTATGCTCACTGTTCCCTATGATGAGCAATGGGATGTAACTGTAGACGGGGAAAGAATTGAAGCCGGAAAGGGAGCAGACGCATTCATTTTTATTCCGTTAGAAAACAGCGGTGAAAAGCACATTGTTATGAGGTACCATACCAAGGGCTTGACAACCGGAATTGCCTTGAGCGCTGCTTCAGTGGCTATTATTATATTTCTTTTTGCAATACGTAAAAAAATTTAAAAATAGGAACTGCCGCAAGTAAGTAAAATCATTTGCAGCAGTTCTGTGTTCTTATATAATAATTCGTTTTTGGATTAAAGCTTTTTTCTGTACCCCGGGAAAAGCTCGTCCGCAAACCATACCTCTTTAACCTGAAATTCCTTTCCGTTTAAGTAATTAAGTATACCCGCGTCGGTTGTAAAGGTGAATTTAAGGCGGTAGGAATAAAGCGCCTGGCGGGAAAAGCCCTCTTTTTTATCCTTGCCGAGCCTGCCGTATTTTCCGTCGCCCAAAAGCGGGTGCCCTACGGACGCCATATGCGCCCTTATCTGGTGGGTTCTGCCGGTGAGCAGGGCAATATCCAAAAGCGACAGTCCGTTTCGGCTTTCTATAACGCGGTAGCGGGTTTTGATTGTGAGAGCCGAGTCGGTTTTTTTTGTTTTAAGGTAAACGCGGTTTTGCTCGGCGTTCTTTTCAAGAAAGCCCTCAAGCGTAGCCTCCTTTTTCTCGGGTGTGCCGTGCACAACTGCAAGGTAGCGCTTTTCAAGCTCGCGCTGCTTTATTTTATCGCACAAAATTCTCAGCGCCTCGGCATTTTTTGCCGCTATTACTATTCCGCCCGTGTTTCGGTCTATGCGGTTGGCAAGGGCGGGGCGAAAGCTGTTTTCATCCTCTGGGCGGTATTCCCCCTTTTCGTAGAGATACCGCTGTATTCTTGCTATGAGCGTATCGCCGTATTCGTTTTTATCGGGGTGAACAAGCAAGCCCTGCGGTTTATCCGCAAGCAGAATGTTTTCGTCCTCATAAACTATATTAAGCTTTGCAGGAGCGGACATAAAGTCATATTTCGGCTTTTTACTCACGAAAAATTCATCGTTTATGTATGCCTCCACCGTATCGCCCGCGCAAAGCCTTGTGTTTATCTGCGCGCGCTTGCCGTTTACCTTTATTCTTTTAAGCCTTATATATTTAAACATAAGCGTTTGCGGCAGCTCGGGACAGTTTTTGGTTATAAATCTGTCGAGCCGCTGGGACTCATCGTTTTTGGTTACTGTAAATTTTTTCATAAAAATTCCTCATATAATCTTGAAAAATTATTTTTTTGTATTATAATATATATATTGTGCCCGATTGGGGAAACCGTATCTGTCGGGTAAAAAACTGATTTTCCCGGAAGGAGCGCCTGAAATGGCGGAAAGTATTCACAGCGGTCACCGCAAAAGAGTAAGAAAAGAATTTTTGTTTGCAGGGTTGAACGAGGCAACCCCGCCGCATAAGGTTGTTGAATATATCCTCTTTCACTCTATCCCGCAAAAGGATACAAACGAGATTGCGCACGAGCTTTTGGAGCGTTTCGGCTCAATTTCCGGAATACTTGACGCCCCGGTTGAAAGCCTTATGAAGGTTAAGGGGATAAGCGAGGTATCAGTATCGCTTTTAAAGCTTATACTGCCGGTTGCGCGAATTTACCAAAGCGAGAAAAAGTCAACCGATAAGGTGCTTGACGATTTGGACGATATGGGGCAGTACTTAACCGGCAAATATTTCGGCTATGATTACGAGGTCTTTTCAATGCTCTCATTAAATGCCGCCGGCAAGGTTCTGGGGTTTGATATTCTTTCCAGCGGTAATGTTTCGGAGGTTACAATATCCCTGCGCGATATTGTAGAAACCGTGCTTAAAAGAAGGGCAAATTGCGTGGTTATTGCACACAATCACCCCGGCGGGGTGGCGCTGCCCAGCAGTGAAGACGTTAAAATGACCGAAATGATTTTTAACACCCTGAGAACTATAAACGTTGCCCTGCTTGACCATATTATAATAGTGGACGACGATTATGTTTCGCTGCGCCAGAGCCGCTGCTTTAATTATATGTTTGAGGACGGCGACGTTCCCTCGCTTGTAAGAACTCAGCTGGAAAGGCAGCGTGAGCTGCAGGAGCAGGGAATGCAGCAGCAGGGGCAGGAACAATTATAATAATCAGCCCGATTTCGCCGCGAAATCGGCATTTTCGGGCGTAGACTCGGCTATTTTATAGCCTACGCCGTTTTCAGTGAACAGGTAGAGCGGGTTTCCGCTGTCCTGTTCTATTTTTTTGCGCAAATTTGCTATGTTTACCCTTAAAATTCCGCAGCCGTCCGCCGCCTGCGCGCCCCACACGTTTTTTATAATAAAATCGTATGTAAGCACCCTGCCCGAATACCTGCACAGCAGTGATAAAATTCTGAACTCATTTTTTGTAAGGTGAATTTCCCTGCTGTCTACCGTAACAAGGCGGTTATCAAAATCAACCCTCAGCCCGCTGCGGAAATAAACATCGGAAACATTTTCGCCCCGCGCCTTTTCAAGCGCCTCCAGCCGCCTTACGCAGGCGCGCACACGCGCTGAAAGCTCGCCCGATAAAAACGGCTTGCGAATGTAATCATCTGCGCCGGAATCTAAAATTTCCGTTATGGCGCGCTCGCTCCCCACAGAGGAAACGGCTATTACCGCGCCGCACCCCGCCGCAATAGCGGATTTTATAAGCCTTTTCCCGCCAGCGTCGGGGTAAAGCGGGTCAGCTATTAAAATATCGGGCGGGTTTGCCGTTACATAAGCCATACACAGCGCCGGGTCTGCTACGTAATAAAGCTCGTAATTTTCGGGCGATAGCACCGCCTTTAAAAGCCGCGCGTTCTGTTTATCGCGGTCGGAAATAACTATACGTCTTTTCAAGCTGCCACCCCTGTTCCGAAGGTTTTATTTTTCCGCCGCCCTTGCCGCAACGCTCTCGGCGGAATAATAATTTTCCTCAAAAATAAAATCCTTTATATCCTTTTTCGCTGTTTCAAGGTCGTAAACATAGTACCAAACGCCCCTAATAATCTTGCCTGATGAGGGTATGTTTTCGTTGGGAACGCTAAGCTGCTCAAACTCGGGCGAGGAAACAAGCCCCCATGAACCCAGCGCCATAATATCGTTTGTTGAAAGTGAGGTTTCGCACTCCTTTAAAAACATTTGCGCAAACTGCGGCAGCTTTAAAGCGCCCATACTCTTTGCTTTTTTGAACATTGCCATAAGCACGGTTTTTTGGCGGTTTCCGCGCTGAACATCGCTGTCAATATGCCGTATTCGGGCATAGCAGACTGCCTGCGCGCCGTTAAGCCCCTGCGCGCCCGCCGCTTTAATTGCGGGGCACTCCATTCCGAGAGAGCGCATTTCGGGGAAAATGTTTTTATTAAGCTCATTTTTCTCCGCCTCGGTTACATTTATATCTACTCCGCCAATGTAATCTATCACACGGGCAAGCCCGTAAAAGTTCATTGTAACATAGTCCTTTATTTCCAAATCGAAATTTTGGTTGAGCGTTTTTACCGCCAGCTGCGATTTACCGTAGGCGTAGGCGTGGGTAAGCTTGTCCTTTGAGTGCCCGTCTATTGCCACATATGTATCGCGCGCTATTGAGGTAAGCTTGAGCTTATTGTGCTCCTTATCAATAGTCAGTATAACTATTGCGTCGCTGCGGCCCACATTGTTATCCTGCCTGGTATCAAGCCCTAAAAGCGCTATGTTTCTCACCTTTTCGTAAACCTGCGGCTCGTTTGAATTTATGCCGATATCCTTTGTATCAAGCGGGGTGCGCTTTACGGTGTTTATAAGGCGGTAGGCGTATATGTAAAACCCGACGCAAACTGCCAGCAGCAGGCATATTACCGCCAGCAGTATATTCCTTGCCGTGTGCTTTTTACGGCGCTTGCTTTTGCCCCCACGCGCGGGCTTTCGCCTGTGCGAGCTTGAAGAAATATCCTCATAAGCCTGAGGCGCTCTGTGCGCGCCGGAGCTTGAATAAATATCGTTTCCGTCTTCACTGTATTTCATAAGGTATCACCCGAATGGTTAAATAGTTGTTGTTTAACACATTATACACTGTAAAAACGGAAAAGTAAAGAAAACTTATGCCCTGCGCTTTATAAACGGGTTGTTTTGTGTTATAATAACTTTAAACCGACAGCGCCGGAGCGCCGTCGGAAATGCCTCGCGGCATTAAGAAAATCAAAGATTTTCGTTTAAAAACATTGAAACATTAAAACCGTCGCACTGCGGTGCGACACGGCTATTGCCGACAAAGGCTAAAAGCCTTTGGTTTTGTGTTATAATAACTTTAAACCGACAGCGCCGGAGCGCCGTCGGAAATGCCTCGCGGCATTAAGAAAATCTTAATAACAGGGTGCTACTCGTAATCCTCAACCGCCTGTACCGCCTCCTCGCGGGTGGGAAAGGCTATGCCGTTCTCTAAAATGCGCTTATCCTCATCGGGCAATTCATCAAGACTTATTCCTCCGAACACGGCGTTTACCTTTCCGTCGTTATAAAGCGCAACGGAGTTTCCGTAGGCTTTCAGCACCCAGCCCGAGGGCTCGTAATTCCGGTTTTCCGCCGCCAGCCCTATTACAATCAATATTATTACCGCCGCGGCGGTAAGTACCGCTGCCGTTATTAAAAAATTACGGCGTTTTTTCGTTTCCATAATCCACCTTCTTTTATATGTAAATTTTGCCCTTATTTTTCCTTTATATTCATTTTTTGGGGGGTGCAGCCTTAAATGGTTGCGGCTTTTATAATTTTATTTTTAATTTTGCTTATTATCGCGGCGGCTTATTTTTGCTACCGTTTGGCGTTTTCTGTGCCGAAGCAGAGCAGGGAGTCGCTTTTTGAAATGCCCGATACCGAGCAATACGCACCTTACAGAGACGCCGCAAGGCAGATGATAAGCGAGGCGCTTGAAATTCCGTACAAAGAGGTCACCGTTACATCATATGACGGTCTGTGCCTTTTCGGGAAATGTTATTTTGCAAATAAGAGCGCGCCGTGGCTTATTATGATGCACGGGTACAGAAGCGGCGCGGAAAGGGATTTTTGCGGCGGGCTTAAATTCGGCATAGAAGCAGGGTTTAACGTGCTGCTTGTTGACCAGCGCGCCCACGGAAAAAGCGAGGGCAAATGCCTCACCTTCGGCATAAAGGAAAGGCGCGACTGCCTTTCCTGGGTGAATTACGTTGTGTCAAAGGCGGGCAAGGACTGCGAAATTGTGCTTTACGGTATGTCAATGGGCGCGGCTACCGTGCTTATGGCGGCAGGGCTTGATTTGCCGCGAAACGTGGTGGGCATAGTGGCGGATTGCGGTTACAGCTCGCCAAAGGCAATAATTAAAAAGGTTATTCGCGAAATGCATTATCCTGCTTTCCCCACATATTTTCTGGTAAGGCTCGGGGGTATGCTTTTCGGCGGCTTTGATATTGAGGAAACGTCCGCTGCGGCGGCTATGGACGGGTGCGATATTCCCGTTCTTTTTATCCATGGGGACGACGACCGCTTTGTACCCTGCGATATGGGCAGGGAAAACCATAAGCACTGCCGCTCGGCGGGCAAAAAAATACTTGTGGTGCCTGACGCGGGGCACGGTATGAGCTATATGACGGATAAAAAAGCATATCTTGGCACCGTCTCGGAATTTTTAAAAGCCGTTTTGAAAAACGGTTTACAAAATTAGCCTTATTCCGAAATAGATTTAAATTAACAGCATTTTAAAAAAAGTATTGACTTCATTTTTATTTGTGGTAATATGTTTACACCCAATATTAAAAATTATAAATGGGGTGTCTGCTATGACAACGGCAAAGCCACAGTTCGACAGAGAAAAAATATTAAAAGAAGAAAAAACGTTGCTTGATTGTTATTCCGGTGAAAATCGGGGATTTTTAGCAACGCTTTTTCGTTTTTACAAGGGAAATTACGGCAATCTTTTAATGTCGGCGGTAATGTTTTTTATAAAATCCTCGCCGACTTGGATTTTGCCGCTTATAACCGCGGGAGTTATAAATATAGCTACCGAAAAGCCTGATGACGCCGTGAAAAGGTTTATAATTTACGGCGCGGTAACGGTTGTAATTCTTTTGCAGAATATTCCCATCCACACGCTGCATATGAAATATTTAAGCCGCGCGCAGCGCAGCGTTGAGGCGGGGCTTCGCGGCGCTATGATAAGAAAGCTGCAGCAATTATCCGTCACCTTTCATAAGGAAACCGAATCGGGCAAGATACAGTCAAAGGTAATGCGGGATGTTGAGGCAATTGAAAACTTTACGGGGCAGATTTTCACCACCACGCTTACCGTTGTTACAAATATGGCAATATCGCTTGCAATAGTAATAACCAAGAATATATATGTTTTTCTTATGTTTTTGGTCTGCGTGCCTTTTGCGGTATTTTTGAGCAATATTTTTAAAAAGAAAATGCGGGCGCAAAGCCACGATTTCCGCAAGAAAATGGAAAGCACCGCGTCGGATGTGCTCGATATGGAGGAGCTTATTCCCGTGACGCGGGCGCACGCGCTTGAAAAAAACGAAATTAAAAAGCTCACTGCCAGTGTTACCGATATAGCCGAAAGCGGCTACAAAATGGATAAGATATACGCCGTGTTCGGCTCGGTAAACTGGGTTATGTTCTCACTGTTTCAAATGATATGCCTTTTCTTTACGGGCTTTCTGGCGTTCAGAGGGCAGATAACAATAGGCGACGTATCACTCTATCAAAGCTATTTCGGCGCGCTTATAGGGCAGGTTTCAAGCATAATGGGGCTGCTGCCCATTATTTCAAAGGGTGCCGAGGCTATAAACTCAATAGGCGAAATACTTAATTCCCACGATATTGAGAATAACGACCGAAAAATAAAGATGCAAAACCTTGAGGGCGGCTATGAGTTTAAGGACGTCTGCTTTAAATACGACGACCGCACGCCTGTATTAAACGGCTTTTCGCTTACGGTAAGCCCGGGCGAGACTGTGGCGCTTGTGGGCGAATCGGGCTCGGGCAAATCAACGGTGCTCAACCTCGTTATAGGCTTTAACCAAATAGACAGCGGCAGCTTTAAAATAGACGGAATTGACGCGGATAAAATAAATATGCGCTCTTACAGAAAATTTATATCGGTAGTGCCGCAAAGCTCTATACTTTTTTCGGGCACAATAAAGGAAAACATAACCTACGGCAGAAAAAACGTGACAAAGGATATGCTTGATTACGCCGTAAAGGCGGCAAGGCTTGAAAGTGTTATTGAAAAGCTGCCCGACGGAATAAACACTATGGTGGGCGAGCACGGCGCTAAGCTTTCGGGCGGTCAGCGGCAGCGAATTTCCATTGCCCGCGCAATAATAAGAAACCCGCGCGTTATAATTTTCGATGAGGCTACAAGCGCGCTTGATTCGGTAACCGAAAAGGAAATTCAAACCGCAATAGAAAACCTCACCGCCGACAGAACCACATTTATTGTGGCACACCGCCTATCCACCATAAAGAACGCAGATAAAATCGCCGTTATGGACGGCGGCAGATGTGTGGAATACGGTACATACGATGAGCTTATGGCGAAAAAGGGCAGATTTTACGAGCTTAAAAAGCTGCAATCGTAGCGCACAGACTTTAGATTTTAGACGTTAGATAGTAGATATTAGACAGCGGCGTTGCCGCTCAGAGGGAGGCTTTTTTTAGCTTGACTTGATAATTTCACTTTGCTTTTTCTTTAATATGCTCTTTTAAAATAATGTTGATATACTGCGATAACGAGCGGTCATCCTGCTCTGCTTCTTCCCGTATTATTTCTAAAATATCGCTGTCTATTGTGAAATTTATTTTTTTCCTTGACTTTTTTGTAAAATCTTTTTGCTCCATTCTAAACACCGCCTTATAAATCATTATAAACTACGAGTATTCCAAAATGTCGTTGCAGTTCCTATATTTGTATTGATATATAGTTTTTTACCCGATAAAAGTATAATGAAGGCGTAAAAAAAGGCTCCCTCGTCAGAGGGAGGCTTTTTTAGTTTAACTTGATAATTTCACTTTGCTTTTTCTTTAATATGCTCTTTTAAAATAATGTTGATATACTGCGATAACGAGCGGTCATCCTGCTCTGCTTCTTCCCGTATTATTTCTAAAATATCGCTGTCTATTGTAATACTTATTTTTTCCTTTAACGGTCTCATAATATCACCTAAGCTTATTATTTGTAGAAATTATACTACAATGTATAACACTATCTTGAAATATGCGATAAAGTAGTATAAAATAAGACTGAAAGGAAAGTGAAAATAATGTTTTTCGATAAACGTCCGCCCAAGTATGTTTTAATAGCGGGGTGCAGAAGCTTTGAGGATTACAGCGTTGCAAAGAAATATATTGATATGTGTCTTAAAAATATTCGTAAGGAATATAAAATCATAATTATTTCAGGCGGTGCAAAGGGTGCCGATAAGCTGGGCGAGCGTTATGCGCACGAAAACAGAATGAAGTGTATATATTATTATCCCGATTGGGAAAGGTACGGAAAAAGCGCGGGACCGCGGCGCAATTCGGAAATGGTGAAAAAAGCCGATTATGTGATTTGCTTTTGGGACGGAAAAAGCAGAGGAACAAGGTCAACCGTAGATTTTACCAAACAAATGAAAAAGCCGCTGAGAATTAAATATATTATTTAATAAATTGCCTATTTAATTCCTTTCAAAGTTGTGTTATAATAAACTTTGAATATTTATAGATGGGATAAAGCTAATGGAAAACAGTAACATAATATGCGGCAGAAACCCAGTGCTTGAGGCTTTGCGCTCGGGCAGGGAGATAGACCGCCTTTTGGTAGCCCACGGCACGGGCGGCGGCTCTGTTACGGCGATAATAGCAAAATGCCGCGCTAAAGGCATACTTATAAAGGAAATAAGCCCGCAAAAGCTGGATTATTACTGCGGCGGTGCAAACCACCAGGGCGTGGCGGTAATGTTTGCCTCGCAGGAGTACGCTACAGTGGAGGATATGTTTGCGCTGGCGGAAACGCGCGGCGAAAAGCCCTTTTTAATAATTTGCGATGAAATTGAAGACCCGCACAACCTCGGCGCGATTATAAGAACCGCTGAGGCAACTGGCGTTCACGGGGTGATAATTCCCGAGCGCCGCAGTGCTTCGCTCAATGCTACGGTTGCAAAAGCTGCCTGCGGTGCGCTTGAATATGTGCCTGTGGCGCGAGTTACAAATATTGCGAACACGATTGACGCGCTGAAACAGCGCGGCGTGTGGGTTTTCGGCGCCGATATGGACGGCGACGATTACACAAGAACGGATTTTGATACCCCCTGCGCGTTGGTTATAGGCAACGAGGGCAAGGGAATAGGCGCGCTTACCGCCAAAAAATGCGATGCGGTTATAAGCCTGCCCATGTGTGGCAAAATAAATTCGCTCAATGCCTCGGTTGCGGCGGGAATACTTATGTATGAGGTAGTGCGCAGCCGCAATGCCGATAAAAAGCCAAGGAAGTGATTTTAATTGAAGATGTATAAGGGAAAGCATAACGACGATCTGTTTTCACTTATTGATAATAACGATAGCTTAGGGGAAAGCAACTCCTTTAATTCATTTCAAAACCACGGCGCTCTGACCCCCGAGGAGGTGCTGGGGCAAAACAGCTTTACGCCCGCAAACGCCGAGCCGACAGGCGCGCTTGAGGCGCTTAAAAAGCGTATGCTTGCGGCACAGCAGGAGGAGGCAGAAAAGGCAAAACAGGAGCCTGTAAAGCCCGCTGAGGTAAAAGCGGCAGAGGAACCTAAGACCCGCCCCGAGCCGCAAAAAGCCCCGGAAGTGCCGGAAATAAACACCCCGGTAAACTCAGAGTCGCTTTTTGATTTTGATTTTTTTGATAATACTAAGCCTGAGCCTGAAAAGGCGGCGGAAAAGCCCGTAATACCCGAAAAGCCCGCCGCACCCAAAAAGCCCGAAAAATCGCTGCTTGAAAAGTGCCGCCCGTTTATTATTGACGATGAGGGGCACGACTCGGCAATGAAGGAAACGCCGACCTACAAGCTTGAAAGCGTGGCGGATATTTTAAACAACCAAAGCGCCAAAACGCTTGACAGGCTCTCGGAAAAATATGAAATTGAATTTGACGATTTAGGGCGCAATAAGCCCGCCGCGCCCGAAAAAGTGCCCGAACCCCCCAAACGCGAGGTATTTGAAGAAAAAATGCCCGCCGCGCGGGATATACAAACCAATGTGCCGCGCATTATATCGGATATTGATTCGGACAGCGGTGAGAGTGCAGTCGAAATGCCCGATATTTCGGGCACGGCGACTATTAAATTCACCCCCGTGACCGACAGCGACTCAACCTCCCGAATCAGCATAAGCTCGCAAACACGGTCTATTGACCTGACGGGTGAGCTGTCACGCCTGCCCGAGAGCACCGATGACGACGCAGACCCCGAAACCCGCCTTGAGCAAAACGAGTTTGAGGACTACAAGCCTGCCGAGGAATTTGAAGACGAAAGCGGAACAAAGCACTTTTTGCGGAAATTATCGCTTATTAAGCGCGGCAGCTTTTTGCGCTGTGTATCAACGGTGCTTTTAACGCTTATAACGGCGTTTGCGGAGCTGCCGTTTATGTCGGCGCTGCTTATTGCGCAGACAAAAGTCAGTATGACGGTATACACCGCCGTGCTTGGTATAATAATACTTATAAACCTTGATATGTTTAAGAGCGTCCCGAAAATTTTCAGCCGCTTTTCAACGCCCGATATTTTCGCGGTTACCGCCTCGCTTTCGGTAATGCTTTATTCGGTTATAGGCATACTGAAAAACGAAATAACGCTTAATATGCTGCTGCTTGCCGCGTTTATACTGTCAGTGCGCTCTGTCGCCGCGTTTTTCCGTGCGGCGCACACCCTTACAGGTCTCAGGCAAATAGCGGGCAACAAGCCGAAACGCGCGGTAAAGCTGATAAACGACCCCGCCGTTACGTTTGCTATGGCGAAAAATTCGATTGAGGGCGATGTTTTAGCAGCTGCCCCACGCAGAACGGCGCATATTGACGATTATATGAAATACACCTCGTTTCGCGTTTATTTCAGCGGCAAGCTGCCTGTTATAACGGTGGTATCGCTGCTTTTATCGGTAATACTGGGCTTTGCCTGCGCCGCATATTTTGACGGTATGCTTTACGGCTTTTACAGCGCCGCCGTGGTGCAGTGCATTGCCGCCGTGCCGGTGCTTTTCCTTATAGACGATATGCCGCTTTACTCCGCTTCGAAAAAGCTTGCGCGCAAGGGTGCCGAAATAGCGGGAAAAATGGGCGCCGAATACCTTGAAAAGGTAAACGCCATAGTTTTAAGCTCTGAGGACCTGTTCCCCTCGGGCACGGTTACGCTGCACAATATGCAGCTTTTATCGGATAACAGCATTGACGATACCATAATGCGCGCAGCGTCTCTTACCGACAGCCTTGCAAGCCCGTTAGCGCCTATATTCAAAAAAATTGCGGGAACGGTGGGCGACTTTGTAATGCCCGATTCCGATACGGTTAAATATGAGGACAAAATGGGTGTTTCCGGCTGGGTAAACAACAAGCTTTTATTTGTGGGCAACCGCACGCTTATGGAGGCGCACGGAATTGACGTCCCGAGTATTGAAACCGACCGCAAGCTTTTACGCAGGGGGTATTTTCCCGTTTATGTTGCAACCGACGATAAGGCTTGCGCCCTGCTTGCCGTGCAGTACACCGTAAAGCCCGAGCTTGCGCGGGAATTCAGAAAAATATCCGCCATGGGTATTACAATGCTTATAGACAGCTCCGACCCGAACCTGACGGAAGAAATGATATGCGATTATATGGGGCTTTACGATGATTCGGTAAAGGTTATGAGCACAGCCGGCTGTCATATGTATAAAAACGCGGTAACATATACAGAGCATTGCTCCGCCCCCGCCGCGTATAAGGGTAACCCCGTTGCGCTGGCAGCACTGGTGAGCAGCGCGGTTAAAATAAAAAAATCAAGCCTTTTACTGGCGGTATTTTACGCGCTTAGCTGTGTAGCGGGCGTGGTTATGTTCGCCTACACCTCGTTCAGCGGCTCGGGCTCTGTTCTCGGCAGCGCGGCGGTATTACTTTACTGTCTTATAAGCACGGTGGTCTCTGCAATACTTTATCTTACAGGTAAACCGTAATACAGGAGGAAGAAAAATGTCAGAAAAGAAGAAATTTTACATTACCACGGCAATAGCCTATGCCTCGCGAAAGCCGCATATCGGCAACGCTTACGATATAGTGCTGGCGGATATGATAGCGCGCTATAAAAAAATGATGGGCTTTGACGTGTTTTTACAGACCGGCTCTGACGAGCACGGGCAGAAAATTGAAGAATACGCCAAGGCAGAGGGTATAAGCCCGCAGGAGTATGTGGATAAGATCGCCGCGCAGATAAAAGAGGTGTGGAACAGCCTTAACACCGATTACGATAAATTTATACGCACGACCGATAAGGACCACGAAAAGGTAATACAGAAAATTTTCAAAAAACTTTACGACCAGGGCGATATTTACAAGGGGCATTACGAGGGTAAATACTGCGTTCCCTGCGAGTCGTTCTTTACCGCCTCGCAGTTAGTGGACGGCAAGTGCCCCGACTGCGGCAGAGATGTTATAGATTCCAAGGAAGAAGCGTATTTCCTAAAGCTTTCAAAATATCAGGATCGGCTGCTTGAATATTACGAGCAGAACCCCGATTTTATAAAGCCCGAATCCCGCAAAAACGAGATGATAAACAACTTTTTAAAGCCGGGGCTTTCCGACCTTTGCATTTCGCGCAGCTCCTTTAAGTGGGGCATACCCGTGCCGTTTGATGAAAAGCACGTTATTTACGTTTGGATAGACGCGCTTTCAAACTATATTACGGGTGTGGGCTATGACCCCGACGGCAGCTCAGAGCAGTTTGAAAGGCTGTGGCCTGCCGACCTGCACGTTATTGGTAAGGATATAGTGCGTTTCCACACAATTTACTGGCCCATAATTCTAATGGCGCTGGGGCTTCCGCTGCCGAAGCAGGTTTTGGGTCACCCGTGGCTGCTTGTGGGTGAGGACAAAATGTCAAAATCCAAGGGTAACACAATTTACGCCGACGATATGACAAAGCGCTTCGGAATAGATGCGGTAAGGTATTATCTGCTTTCCGAAATGCCCTTTGCGCAGGACGGAACTATAACCTACGAAAGCTTTATTACAAAATACAATGCCGATTTAGCCAACACTCTCGGCAACCTTGTAAACCGCTCAATTGCAATGACGAATAAGTATTTCGGCGGCAAGGTGGCAAAGGGCGAAAATACAGAAGGTTGCGATAAAGAGCTGATTGATACCGCGAACGATACGGTTAAAAAGTATTATGAGCTTATGGATAATTACCGCAATGCCGACGCGTGCGAGGCGGTTATGAACCTTGCAAAGCGCTGCAATAAATATATTGACGAGACCGCCCCCTGGGCGCTTGCAAAGGACGAGAGCAAAAAGGCATACCTTGAAAACGTGCTTTACAATCTGCTTGAATGTATTCGTCTTTTGGGGCTTATGCTCTCGCCCATTATTCCCGATAGCTCAAAATCAATTGCGGAGCAGTTAAATAACGGCAGCACAGAGCTTGCTTTCGGCGCTGTTACCGAGTATTCCGTAGGCGCGCCCACTCCGCTTTTCGCCCGCTTAGATGCGGAAAAGGTTTTAGCCGAAATAGCGGCGGAAAAGGCAGCGGAGCAGAAAAAAGCCGAAAATGTTGTGACTATGGAGCAAATAGGAATTGAGGACTTTGCAAAGGTAGAGCTGCGCGCGGCAAAAATTACGGCTTGCGAGCCTATTCCCAAGGCTAAAAAGCTTTTAAAGCTGACCCTTGACGACGGCAGCGGCTTATCGCGCACAGTAGCCTCGGGAATCGCTATGTATTATAAGCCCGAGGAGCTTATAGGACACACGGTAATTGTGGTGGCAAACCTGAAACCCGCAAAGCTTTGCGGCGTAGAGTCAAATGGAATGATTTTAGCGGCGGATTGCGCCGATAATGACGTAAAGGTACTGTTTATTGATAACGTACCCGCAGGCAGCAAAATAAGATGACGGATTTCCCGAATTATCCATATACAGAACCGCTGATATTTGACAGCCACGCGCACTATGACGACGCGAAGTTCGACGAAATTCGCGCAGAGCTTTTAGCAGAGTTGCCCGTTCACGGCGTTTGCGGCGTTGTAAACTGCGGGTGTGATACCGCGTCTTCAAAAGCGGCGCTGGCGCTTGCCGAAAAGTATCCCTATTTTTACGCCGCGGTGGGTATACACCCCGAGAATATAGGCGGCGGAGAGGTAGCGGAAATCGAAGACCTTGCACGCCGCAAAAAATGCGTGGCAATAGGCGAAATAGGGCTCGATTATTACTGGGTGGACGATAACAAGGAGCAGCAAAGGGCGCTTTTTGAAGAACAGCTTGTTTTGGCGAACAGGTTAAACCTGCCCGTAATAGTGCATGACCGTGAAGCCCACGCCGATACGCTGGAGCTTTTAAAAAAGCACCGCCCCAAGGGTGTGGTGCACAGCTTTTCGGGCAGCGCGGAAATGGCAAAGGAAATTTTGAATTTGGGTATGTATATAGGTATTGGCGGCGTTTTAACCTTTAAAAACGCAAAAAAGCTGCCCGAAATTGCAGCCGCTCTACCGAGCGACAGATTTCTGCTTGAAACCGACGCACCCTATTTAGCGCCCGTGCCGTACCGCTCAAAAATAAATAATTCAGCGCTGATTTTACTTGTTGCCGAAAAATTAGCGGAGCTGCGGAACACCGATTGCGAAAGCATTTTGAAAGAGTCTCGGAATAACGCCGAAAAAATATTCGGAATATAAGTATAATTTTCACCCCGCCGGCAAATAATAAAGGCTGAAAGCGGGGTGATTTTTGTGGAAAACAATCAGAACAAGAATAACCAGAACAACAACCAGAATAAGAACAACCAGAACAAGGAACAGAATAAGAATAATCAGAATAATCAGAACAAGAAGAACGAAAACCAGGATTACTGATAAAAGCATTCACGGCAGACGGATAGGTTTATCCGCCTGCCGTGCTTTTTTTTGATTGGTATTTAACCTTTAGACCCTTTCGGGAAAGGTAAATTTTCGGGCAGACCTAAAATATAATCTGCCGATACATTGTAATAAATACATAATGCCTTTATTACATGCGCGGGTATTTCGCTTTCCCCGCGTTCCCACCGCTGATACTGTGTTGTGTGTTCATTGAGTAATTCTGCGATTTGCGCTTGGGTTTTATCGTTATCCTCTCTTAAATCGCGTATTCTTTGATATTTGTATTTCACCTTATACTTCACCCCAAAATCATTCTACCAAAAAACACAAAAAAGTGTTGACAATAACACAATAATGTGTTATTGTATGGATGCAATATACAATGGGGTGAAATAATATGGAATTTTCAAATATGTTAAAAAGATGTAAGCTATCGGAATTAAGCGATTATTTTTTAGGCTTGGGGCAAAGTCTTATTGAAAAGGAAGACCTTGACTATGAAACTACAATAAGAAATATGGAGTGCCGCACCGAAAAACTTATCGATTCTTATTTTAAAAATGAAGATGAACGCGATAAATTTTATAAGGAAATTGCTAGCCGCGATGCCGTAATAAGAGATACATACTTTCAGCTTGGATTTATTGCGGCAGTAAATTTTATGAGAGAGCTTGAAAAGCGTGGGCAGGAGCTTAACAAACCCCGAAAAAGCGAAATGTGGAACTGATTGCCTCCCTCTGACGAGGGAGGTGTCGAGTGAAACGAGACGGAAGGAGAGAAAGAGTTTAGATACATAAAAGCTTTACCTTTTCTCTCCCTCAGTCGCCTATCGGCGCCGGCACCCACGTCAGAGGGAGCCGAAGATATTCCGCCACACTGCAGGGAGCCGAAACCGCATTGCGCAGACATTTATCCATTATAAAGCACAGCCCTGCTGTTATTACTGAAAATAGCAGCAGGGCTGTAAATTTGTTATTCCGAATTCCGCATTAAAAATCATCCGAATGTGGGGTTGTTGCCTATGTTTACTATGCTTACCCAGCTGTTGCCCGGGTTTACGGTGAGCTCGCTGCCGTCGGTCTTTGTAAATTTAAAGCTGTTTTTGGCATTGCCCTTGCTCCACTTAATCGGGGTGGAGGTACCGTTTACGCAATAGTAGCCGTCGCCGCTCCCAAGCATTACCTGGCGGTGGTAATTATCGGGATAATTGCGAATGGTAGTGAAAAGAATAAATACGTTTTTCATATCCGCCGTTTCGCCGGTGAAATAATCCTTGCGAATGGTGTTGCCGTAATATCTTGTGTATTTGCCCTTTGCCTCATCATACTTGAATACCGTGCGGTAGCTGGCAGACGCCGGAATGTTTATGGTTTTTGCCTGACTTTCAAGCGTTACGGGCGCGTCCTCCTCGGCAAAGCTTGCCCACGGGGTAACGTCTGTTGAGGTTGTTTTGTGCCCGTCCTTTACAAGCGAGCCCCAGAGCTTTTCGCCGTAAGCATACAATGTGTGCTCAGAGGCTAATCCGTTTTTAATGCGCACACCGTAATTCTTTACCATAAGGTCAACGTCATCAGTATCCTTTAAGTGCGGGGCGCAGTATTTATTATCCTGCCCGCAGTGAATATAAATTGCATTGTGACCCATTGCAAGGTCAACATAGGGGTAGCGTGCCGAGCGTATTGCGCCTATCTTTTCAGCAGTGGTTATATCCTGAAAAACTGCCATAAGACGGGTTATTCCGCCCTCAACCTCGGTTTCGTAAATAATATCTGCCTTGCTAAGCCCTGTTTGCACCGGCTGGGCGGTTGAAATATTGTTTATCATAATTGCAACCGGACGGTTTTTGGTTTTTTCCTCAGATATACCCGAAACGCCTGTAAGCGGGTTTTTATATGTTACGGGCTTTGTTTCGGAGACTACCGAGGGCTCCGAACCCTTATCTACACTTAATCTGTCCTGTTCCTTTTTACAGCCTGCCATAGTGAGCATACACAATGCCAGCGCCAGCGGTAATATTCTTTTCAGCATTAAAATTCCTCCGTGAAAATTACACTTGACAGGGTAGCCCCTGCCAAGTGCTTAAAATGATACTTTACAAGTATAAGCCTTTTACCGGAAAATTTCAATAGCAATTTTTATTTTGTAACCATTTTGTTTTCACTCGCTGCGAAGTGCGGTTACGGGGTCTTTCTTAGCTGCTACCTTTGAGGGGAACAAGCCCGCTATAAGGGTCAAGAGCATACTTATAACAACAAGCGCAACACCGCCCGCTATCGGCAGCACGGCAAGCCCTGAAATATCGGTTATGGCGGCGATTATCGCGTTTATGGGAATAAGCAGCAGCAAGGTCACCGCAATGCCTATTGCCCCCGCGGCAAAGCCCACTATAAGCGTTTCGGCGTTGAACACGCGTGAAACGTCCTTTTTCGAGGCGCCCATAGCGCGCAGCACGCCTATCTCTTTAGTGCGCTCCAGCACCGAAATATAGGTTATAATGCCTATCATAATAGATGAAACTATAAGCGAAATGCTTACAAACGCAATTAAAATATAGCTTATTGCGTTTATAATCGTAGTAACCGATGAGAGCATAAGCCCTATATAATCGGTGTAGGTTATTTTCTCGGCGTCGCCCACGCCCTTGTTGTATTCGGTTATAAGGTCGGAAATTTTTTCTTTCGCCTCAAAATCCTTGGGGTAGATATTTATAACCGAAGGCTCATCAAGGCTTGATACGCCCATAAGTTTCAAATTGCCGTCATATGTGGCGTTGTTGCTTTTTTCCTTTATTGCCGCTTTAAACTGCTCGGTTATTTGCTCCTTGGTCTGCCCTGCGGCGGTCATTTGGCTTATATACGCGTTATACTCTGCCTGCTCCTTTTCGGGCAGGGTGGCTATATATGCCGTTAATTGCTCATAGGTCATATTATCCGCGTCGGTCTCAAAGGGTCTGCCCGTGAAAACGTTCTTTTCGGGCTCAGCCTTTTGCGCCTTTACTATTTCGCTGTCGTTCACCCTGTTTATAAGGTGCTCCATAAGCGATTCGGGGTAGCCCACAAAGCCGCTTGTTTGATTTGCAACCGACGAATCGGCGGGTCTTATTATTCCCACCACGGTTATATCCTCTGCCGCTGTGTTAAGCTTTGAAGAAACGTAAAGCGAATCCTCTGTTTTATCGCTCCAGGTGCCGTCGGCGTTCTTTTCAAAATAATCGGTATTGCAAAGCAGCTTGAATTTAAGCCCCAAAATATCGTCGTATGTGTAGCTTACTTCTGCGGTAGGCTCTATTTTTTCACCCGCCTGCGCCTTTTTCATCATTTCTTCAAGCTCTGCCGAATCCTTTAGTCCCAAAGAATACAGCGCGTAGTCGCTTATCTGGTTGTTTTTATCCACCGCAAGCACAATTTCGTTGTATTTCTCAGGCATACGCCCAGCAATAACGTCATACTGCTTTTTCAAAAATTCCTTGTTTTCAAAAAGGCGCGTCCATACCTCGGTATTGGAAAAAGAGGAGGACATTTGCATATTCCCGCTGCCACTGCTCTGACTTTCGGGGAACACGGTGGAAAACACGGTATTCGGGTTTACGCGGTTGCCCTTTTCATCGTATATATTCATAACCGTTGAATATTTATACTCAATCTCGCTTGTATTATCCGAAAAGGCGGAGGTTTTTTCAATATGCTTTTTTAATTCCGAAAGATTATTCGCCGAAATTCCGTTCACCATGGTAGACATCATTTCGGTCATAACGTTGTTGCTGTAAATTTTGCCGTCCTCGCGGTCGCCGCTCGGCTCGTTTTTCCCCATAAGGTCGCTTACCAATTGGCTTACGTCCATTCCCGCCTGCTCAATCGTTATGGGGTAGCTTGAAAGCGTTTCCTCCTCAACACGCGCGATATACGCGTTTACGCCGTTTGAAAGGGATAAAATAAGCGCTATGCCTATAATGCCGATAGACCCCGCAAAGGCGGTTAAAAAGGTTCTTGCTTTTTTGGTCATAAGGTTGTTAAGGGATAAGGAAAGCGCCGTTAAAAACGACATTGAGGGGCGCTTACCGCTTTTCGCCGCCGTTTTTTCCCCCTCGCCGCCCGAGTAGGGCATGGTATCGTCCGTAATATTGCCGTCAAGCAGCCTTATAATACGCGTGGAGTACCGCTTGGCAAGCTCGGGGTTGTGGGTAACCATTATTACAAGTCTATCCTTGGAAATTTCCTTTAAAAGCTCCATTATCTGAACAGAAGTCTCGCTGTCCAGCGCGCCGGTAGGCTCGTCGGCAAGCAGTATTTCGGGGTCGTTTACAAGCGCGCGGGCAATGGCTACGCGCTGCATTTGCCCGCCCGACATTTCGTTCGGCTTTTTATTAAGCTGGTCGGCGAGCCCTACCTTTTCAAGCGCCTCTGCCGCTCTGCGGCGGCGCTCGGCGCGCGGAACGCCCGTAAGCGTCAATGCAAGCTCTACATTTGAAAGCACGGATTGGTGCGGAATAAGGTTGTAGCTTTGAAAAATAAAGCCTACCGAGTGGTTGCGGTAGTTATCCCAGTCCCTGTCGCGAAAGTCGCTTGTAGCCCTGCCGCCTATATAAAGCTCGCCGCTTGTGTACCTGTCAAGTCCGCCTATAATATTAAGCAATGTAGTCTTGCCGCAGCCCGACTGACCGAGTATTGATACAAATTCGCTTTTGCGAAATTCAACGCTCACGCCTTTAAGCGCGTGCACCGTGGTGTCCCCGGTAATATAGTCCTTTTTAATATTTTCTAATTTAAGCATCCATATTCCTCCAGACCTATGCATTATATTCCCAATTTTTAAATACATTATGAATGTTTAAAAAATATTTGATAAATAAGCAAGTTAGTGTTATAATCAAATCAGTATGCAGGAAAGGCAGGGAACTATGGAAAAGATTTTTAAAAAGCTTACCGTGTTTTTATCGGGGCTGCTTATTGTAACAACTGTTTTTTTAATCTTTGTTATTCCCACTTATATAAAATCGGATAGGAAGATAGACTTTTTCTCGTCCAATAAAATCGTGAGCAATATTAAAAATATGGAAATGAATATGACTACGGTCATATACGTTCAGAACGCTAAGGGGCAGTGGGAGGAATACCGCCGCCTGCACGGCAGCGAAAACCGCCTGTGGGCGGGAATTGATAAAATGCCCGCGCAATTGGGCAACGCCTTTATTGCCATTGAGGACGAGCGATTTTACGAAAACCGCGGGGTTGACTGGAAAAGAACCTTTGCGGCTGTGGGTAATAAGCTTTTAAAATTTAATTCCACCGAATTTGGCGGCTCCACCATAACGCAGCAGCTTATAAAAAACGTTACGAACGATAAGGACCGCGACGCCATGCGCAAATTACGCGAAATTGTGCGCGCAACACTTATAACCCGCAAGCTCACAAAAAAAGAGATACTTGAAGCATACCTTAATACAATATCCCTCGGCAACGGCATTTGCGGCGTTCAGGTGGCGGCGAACTACTATTTTAATAAGGATGTAAGCGAGCTTAATTTAACCGAATGCGCCGCCCTTGCGGCAATAACCAAAAACCCCTCAAGATTTAACCCCGTAACCGAAAAGGGTGCGGTGGAAAACAAAAAGCGGCGGCAAACGGTGCTTGATAAAATGCTGGAGCTTAAAATGATAAGCTATGATGAGTACGATAAGGCGTATAACACCGAGCTTAAGATAGACGATTCGCAAAAGGACGAATACGAGGGCGAAATAAACAGCTATTTTGTTGACGCGCTGATAGACCAGGTAATAGACGACCTTGCGGAAAAATACAACCTGAATACTCAAATGGCTTCAACCCTTTTCTATAACGGCGGCTTTAAAATATACTCCACCCTAAAGCCCGATATACAGGCGCAAATGGAAAAGGTTTACACAAATATTGACACCTATTTCCCCCAAAAGGCGACCTATGATAACGGCGTAACCGCGCATGCGCAATCTGCTATGACGGTTATGGACTATAAGGGGCATATAGTCGGAATAGTGGGGGGAGCGGGTGAAAAAACCACAAACCGCGGGCTTAACCGCGCTACCGATTCGCCGCGTCAGCCCGGCTCTACCATGAAGCCGATAGGCGTTTACGCGCTGGCAATAGATAAGAACATTGTGGATTACACCTCCCGCGTGCTCGATAAGCCGATAGAAAAATACTATGCCGACGGCAAGAGCGGGCCGAAGGAATGGTACGGCTACTATAAGGGCACGGTTTCCCTTAACTACGCAATACGCAAATCAATGAATACTATTCCCGTGCGGCTTCTGCAAGAGGTAGGGGTTACCGATTCGTATAATTTCTTAACCCAAAAGCTGCACTGCAGGCATTTGGTTGAGGCTGACAAAAACCTTGCGGCGCTGGCTCTCGGCGGCACGCACTACGGCATTACCACCACCGAATCCGCCGCGGCTTACGCGATTTTCGGCAATAAGGGCGTTTACCACAAGCCGACGACATATTACGAAATAAAGCACGCAAACGGCGATACCATAATTAAATATGACGATACCGGCGAGCAGGTAATAAGCCCTGCCTCCGCCACCATAATGAACCACCTTTTGCAAGAGGTTGTTTACGGCAGCGAGGGCACCGGCGGCGGAATAAGGGGCTTTAACTACAAGCTCAAGGCATATGCCAAAACAGGTACTTCAAGCGAATCCTACGACCTTTGGATGGTTGCCGGCTCTCCTTATTATATAGGCTCCGTTTGGTACGGCTTTGACTTATCGCACAATATATATAACGGCGGCGCGGCGGCTAAAATATGGCGCGACGTTATGACCGAGGTGCACAGAAACCTTGATGTAAAGGAATTTGAGGACAGCGAGGACGTTGTTAAAAAGGGCATAGGCTACTATAAAAAGGGTGCAAAGGTTGAAACGCCTATCTATTATAATTCTTCATCTGCCGCGTCTTCTTCGTCGGCATCGTCTTCAAGCAGCTCTGCACCGTCTTCTTCCGGGTCGTCGTCCACAGTAACCTCGTCGGAAAACACATCTTCATCATCAACGCCGTCCGACACATCGTCCGACACCTCTACCTCACAGCCCGATACACCGTCATCCTCATCGGAAAGCTCGTCTACCGAGCCCACTCCGCCGTCATCCGATACACCTGCCGGGGGCGACGGATAATGCGTCCGATAGCGAAAATTTATACCGATTTTCCCGAAAAATTCGGGCTGCCGCGGCAAAGCGGATTAGTAGAAAATTTACGCGGGAAAATAGTGTTTGAGCCTGAATACCGCGATATTTCCGCCGTGCGAGGGCTTGAAGAATACTCGCATATATGGCTTTTGTGGGAATTTTCGGGCTTTAAGGGCGGCGATTGGTCGCCCACGGTGCGCCCGCCGAGGCTGGGCGGAAATAAGCGTGTAGGAGTTTTTGCAACCCGCTCGCCCAACCGCCCTAACCCCATAGGGCTTTCTGCCGTAAGGCTTGAAAAAATAAGCCTTGATAAAAAGCTGGGCGCGGTGCTAGAGGTTTCGGGAATTGATATGATGGACGGCACGCTGATTTACGATATAAAGCCGTATTTAAGCTTTTCAGACTCTTACCCCCACGCGGTTTGCGGCTTTGCCGCTGAAAAATTCGGTGAAAAGGCGACGGTGGAAATTCCCGAAAGCATTGCAGATACACTGGACGCGGAAACGCTTTTGCAATTAAAGAAAATTTTAGAGGAAGACCCGCGCCCGCATTACCAAACCGACCCTGAGAGAGTGTACGGCTTTACATTTAAAAGCCTTGAAATACATTTCAAAGCGGAAAAAGGGGTAATAAAATTACTGTCCGCCGAAAGCAAAGCTTAAAATATTTAACTTTTTGTGTAGAAAAATGACATATACTGTAACATATACCTGATATATATTTATCATATTTCCGTTTTATTTTAAAATTGTGTATAATAAACTTACCAAATAAAAAACGGAGGAATGGCATATGTCAAGATTCACTTTACCCAGAGATATTTATTTCGGCGAAAACGCAATGGAAAACCTGAAAAACCTCAAAGGCAAAAAGGCGATAGTAGTTGTGGGCGGCGGCTCTATGAAGCGTTTCGGCTTTCTTGATAAGGCAGTAAATTACCTTAAAGAGGCGGGAATGGAGGTAGAGCTGTTTGAGGGTGTTGAGCCAGACCCCTCTGTTGAAACCGTTATGCGCGGCGCCGAGGCTATGCGTAAATTCCAGCCTGACTGGATAGTTGCAATAGGCGGCGGCTCCCCGATAGACGCGGCAAAGGCTATGTGGGCGTTTTATGAATACCCCGATGTTACCTTTGAGTCGCTCTGCGTTCCCTTTAATTTCCCCGAGCTTCGCCAGAAGGCTAAATTCTGCGCTATTTCCTCAACCTCGGGAACTGCTACGGAGGTTACCGCTTTCTCGGTAATTACCGATTACTCAAAGGGCATTAAGTACCCGCTGGCGGACTTTAATATAACACCGGATGTTGCAATAGTTGACCCCGAGCTTGCACAGACAATGCCGCAAAAGCTTATAGCGCACACCGGTATGGACGCGCTGACCCACGCAATTGAAGCGTATGTTTCCACCGCCGCTAATGATTATACCGACGCGCTTGCTATGAAGGCAATTGAAATGGTAACCTCGTACCTGCCCTCATCCTACAAGGGCAATCGCGAGTCCCGCGCCGCTATGCACAACGCACAGTGCCTTGCGGGAATGGCGTTTTCAAACGCACTGCTCGGCATTGTTCACTCAATGGCACACAAAACCGGCGCCGCTTTTTGCGAGGGCAGCATGAAGGGCAGACACCTGCCGCACGGTTGCGCAAACGCAATTTACCTGCCATATGTTATAAAATACAACGCGCATGACGAAAGAGCCGCTGAAAGATATGCCGATATTGCAAGAATGTTAGGTCTGCCCGGCAGCAGCGATAAGGCGCTTATTGAGAGCCTTTGCACGCTTATAGGCAGTATGAACGGCATTTTCGATATACCGCACACCTTAAAGGACTTCGGCGTTGATGAGGCTGAATTTAACGCCAAGGTTGATGAAATTGCCGCAAACGCCGTGGGCGACGCCTGCACAGGCTCTAACCCCCGCGCAATTGACCCTGCCACTATGGCTAAGCTATTTAAATGCACCTACTACGGCACAGAGGTGGATTTTTAAATCTATTTAAGGAATGATACCGTAAAATGTTTAAAATCGTAAGCAAACGAAACCTGAACCCAACCGTTACCATGATGGATATTGAAGCGCCGCTTGTGGCTAAAAAAGCCGAGGCGGGTCAGTTCATTATCCTCCGCACCGATGAAGACGGCGAGCGTATTCCGCTTACCGTTGCGGGCTTTGACCGCGAGAAAGGCACGGTTAAAATTATATTTCAGATTGTGGGCGCTACCACCGAAAAGCTGAATCATAAAAACGTGGGAGACTGCCTTGCCGATTTTGCGGGTCCTCTCGGTAAGCCTACCGAGACTGAGGGACTGCGCAAGGTCTGCGTTGTGGGCGGCGGCGTAGGCTGCGCAATAGCGCTGCCTATAGCCGAAAAGCTGCACGCCGAGGGCTGCGAGGTGCACACCATAGTTGGATTCCGTAATAAGGATTTAGTCATTTTGGAGGAGGAGTTCTCCGCCTGCTCCGATAAGCTTACGATAATGACCGACGACGGCTCTTACGGCACAAAGGGCGTTGTTACCGCTCCGCTTAAGGAGGCTATCGACGCGGGCGAAAATTACGACGAGGTTATAACAATAGGTCCGCTTATTATGATGAAGTTTGTTGTTGCAACCACCAAGCCTGCGGGCGTTAAAACGGTTGTTTCAATGAACCCGATTATGATTGACGGCACGGGTATGTGCGGCGGCTGCCGCCTTACCGTGGGCGGGCAAACAAGGTTTGCTTGCGTTGACGGGCCCGATTTTGACGGCTTCGAGGTCGATTTTGACGAGGCTATGAAGCGCGGCGCTATGTACCGCGATTTCGAGAGACACGCATACGAAGAAACCTGCAATTTATTTAAAAAGGAGGCGCGGTAATAATGGCTGTTAATATGGATCCCAAAAAGCACGAAATGCCGGTTCAGGCACCCGATGTGCGCAATCACAATTTTTCCGAGGTTGCCCTCGGTTACAGCGAGGAAACCGCGCTTGAAGAGGCTACACGCTGCCTTAACTGCAAGCATATGCCCTGTGTTTCGGGCTGCCCCGTTAATATTCATATACCGGCGTTTATAGAAAAGGTAAAAGAGGGCGACTTTGAGGGTGCTTACAGGGTAATAGCGCAGTCCTCAAGCCTGCCCGCCGTTTGCGGCAGAGTATGTCCGCAGGAGAAGCAGTGCGAGGCAAAGTGCGTGCGCGGCATAAAGGGCGAGCCTGTGGGCATAGGCAGGCTGGAGCGCTTTGTTGCCGACTGGCACAACGAGCACGCCAAGGGCAATATTACCCGCCCGGAGCCTAACGGTCATAAGGTGGCGGTGGTAGGCTCGGGTCCCTCGGGACTTACCTGTGCGGGCGACCTTGCCAAAAAGGGCTATAAGGTTGCGGTTTTTGAGGCTCTGCACACCGCGGGCGGCGTTTTGGTTTACGGAATACCCGAGTTCCGCCTGCCGAAGGCAATAGTTAAAAAAGAGGTTGATACCTTAAAGCAATTAGGCGTTGAAATTGATACCAACGTGATAATAGGCAAAACCGTTACGGTTGACGAGCTTTTCGATATGGGCTACGAGGCGGTGTTTATCGGCTCGGGCGCGGGACTGCCCCGCTTTATGGGAATTGAGGGCGAGGCGCTCTGCGGCGTTTATTCCGCCAATGAGTTTTTAACCCGCAATAACCTTATGAAAGCCTACAAGGACGGCAGCGCTACCCCCGTTATGCACGCAAAAAAGGCGGTTATAGTAGGCGGCGGCAACGTTGCTATGGACGCGGCGCGTACCGCAAAGCGCCTGGGAGCGGACGTTACCGTGGTTTACCGCCGCACCGAAAACGAGCTGCCCGCCCGCAGAGAAGAGGTTGAACACGCAATGGAGGAAGGAATTGAGTTTAAATTCCTTACCAACCCGATTAAAATTGAGGGTGAAGACGGCTGGGTAAAGAGTATTCTCTGCCAGGAAATGAAGCTGTCAGAGCCCGATGAATCGGGGCGCGCGCGTCCCGTTCCCGTTGAGGGCAGCGAATACGAGGTTGAGGCTGATTGTGTTATAATGTCTATCGGCACATCCCCCAACCCGCTTATAAAGTCCACCACAAGCGGACTTGAAGTAAATAAGCGCGGCGGAATAATTGTAAACGAGGAAACCGGCAAAACCAGCCGCGACGGAGTTTACGCCGGCGGCGACGCCGTTACCGGCGCTGCAACCGTTATTCTTGCTATGGGCGCGGGTAAAACCGCCGCCAAAGCGATTGACGAATATATTATGCAAAAATAATTATAAAACAGTAAGAGGGGCTGCCGTGTTAAGGCAGCTCCTCTTACTTTATATATCAGATAAATATTCGGTTAAATTCATCATATCGTCATTAAGCAGCGACAGCGATTTATAAAAGCCTTCAATTTCCTTTACCTTTTCGCTTGTTGTGCTGACAGATGAGAGTGGAGCGTTATAAAGCAATAAAATTTTCTCTAAAAGGCGGCGAGCGAAACCGCGACAGGTTAGAGTCCTGTCACACTAGATTGCCGCCGAATCGCTTATTTCGCCGTATGCGTTGCAGCAAATTTGCTGTGTGCTTACAGCAGTATTAAGGGCGGCGGCGTAATGCTCGTCATCGGGCGTATTCACAGTGCTTTCAATCGCGGTGTATAGTTCGGCAACCGCGTTTTTTATTTTACATATTCCGAAACGCATTTTTTCATTTCGTCCCAGTGGTCTTCCATTTCGCTTACAAGCTTTAACTGGGTGCGGCAGCGGTCAAGATTATGCTCGGGATAGGCAATTTTAAAATACTTGTCGCCGTCAATGAAATCTGCTAAAAATCGCATTCCGCATTCAATAGTCATCATTTTAGCGCCCTCGGGCAGCAGCATAATTTCGGCATCTGATAAAAGCCCGCCGCAGCCGTCTAAAAAGCCCTTTGTGTATACGCGGAATTTCTCCATATCAAGCTTAACCTTTGAAAGGTCCTTTTCATCCTCTGCCGCGGTGCTTGCACCGAAACGTATTGCGTCGCCGAAATCGGTTACCGAAAAGCCGGGCATAATTGTATCAAGGTCTATAACGCAAAGCGCCTTGCGCGTGGTGTTATCAAGCAAAACGTTGTTGCACTTGGTATCGTTATGGCTGACTCGCAGCGGCAGCTTGCCCGCGCTGTGGTTTTCAAAAAGCACGGGGTAAAAGTCGGCGCGCGCCTTAATAAAATCAATTTCCGGCTTTACAAGGTGCGCTCTGCCCGAGCGGTCTTCACTTACCGATTGCAGAAAATCCTTGTACCTTTTCGGGGTATTGTGAAAATCCGGAATTATTTCATGCAGGCTTTCTGCGGGAAAGTCATTGAGCGCCTTCTGAAATTTACCGAAGGCTAAGGCGCACTGGTAAAAATCCTCGTCGCTTTCGGGCAGATCAATGCTTACAGAATTATCTATAAACTCATAAATCCGCCAAAAGGTTTTATTTTCGTCTATATAATATGTATGTCCGTCCTCCGACCTTAAAAAGTTAATTATCTTTTCTCCGTCCGCCGCGCTTTCTTTAATATGCGCGGTCACGCGGTCAATGTTTTCCATAACCGCACAAATGTTTTTGAAAACATTGGTGTTTATTGCCTGAAGTATGTATTTTTTCTTTTTGCCGCCCTCTGCCATTTCAAGAAGAAAGGTGCTGTTTATATGGCCGCTGCCGAAGCACTCGCAGCCCGTAATTTTGCCGGGAAGATTAAATTTCTCCGCAATTTCCTTTGCGGTTTTCTGTTCGGAAACAGATATTGACATAAATATCTCCACCTAAATTGTGTTATAAAAATAAATATACCATAATCCGCCCCGTTTGTCAAATTTCTTCTTAAACAAATGCTACATTGTTGAATATATACCAAAATTATGTCGAAATATTTATAACATTTATTCCAAACCTTAAAACTTTAAAAAAATTTAAAAAAACACTTTACAACTTTATCGTAATGAAGTATAATAAGGACAACTACTTAAACAGAGGTGCAGAAAAATGAAAAAATTATTGGCAATGGTAATGTGTGTGTGTCTCGCGGTTATGTTCACCGCCTGCGGAAAAGGTAAGGATCAAACCGACAGCGAGTATGTAAAGGAAAAGGGCAAGCTTGTTATAGGTATAACCGATTACGCTCCTATGGATTATAAAAAGACCGAGGGCAGCGGCGAGTGGATAGGCTTTGACGCAGATATGGCAAAGGCGTTTGCAAAGGAGCTGGGCGTTGAGGCGGAATTTGTTGTTATCGAGTGGGATAACAAATTAATGGAGCTTAAAGGCAAAAGCATTGACTGCGTATGGAACGGTATGACGATAACCGACGAGGTTAAGAACGGCATGGAGGTTTCAAACGCTTACTGCAAGAACACGCAGGTTGTAGTGGTTAAAAAGGATGTAGCCGATAAGTATAAGACAATCGAAAGCGTTAAGGACCTTAAATTTGCAGCTGAGGCAGGCTCTGCCGGAGAAAAGGCGCTCAAAGACCTTGGCTACAGTGTAACGGCTGTCGGCGCACAGTCCGACGCGCTTATGGAGGTTAACGCGGGCACAAGCGACGCGGCGGTTATAGACCTGCTTATGGCGGGCGCTATGATAGGCGAGGGCACAAGCTATGAAAACTTAGCTTACACCGTAGGCGTAGCTGATGAAGAAGATTTCGGCGTAGGCTTCCGCAAGGGCTCTGATTTGGCTGAAAAGCTCAACGATTTCTTCAAGAAAGCGTATTCTAACGGCTCTATGAAAGAAACCGCAACTACATACGGCGTTCAGGAAGCTGTAATCGAGCAGAAGTAAAAATTTAATTTGACAGGCAGGGGGGAGTTTTCTCTGCCTGCCTTGTACTGTAAAAAAGGAATTATATATTTATGTTACAAACGGTAATAACCACGCTTTGCGGCGGCTTTTTAAAAACGCTTGAAATATTTGCTGTTACGCTCCTCGGCGCTTTGCCCTTGGGGCTTATAATCGCGTTCGGCTCAATGAGCCGCTTTATTCCGCTAAAAGCCCTTATAAGAACGATTGTATGGATAGTGCGCGGCACGCCGCTTATGCTCCAGCTTTTAATAATATACTACGGCCCCGGAATTTTGTTTGACAATAATATTTGGGGCGGCGGTGCAAACGGAAGATTGACAGCGGCACTCGCAGCGTTTATAATAAACTATGCCTGCTATTTTTCCGAAATTTACCGCGGCGGAATTGAGAGCATATCCAAAGGGCAGATTGAGGCGGGTCAGGTTTTGGGTATGACCCGCAGCCAGATATTTTTCAAAATAGTGCTTCTGCAGGTTATAAAGCGCATTGTGCCGCCTATGAGCAATGAGATAATAACGCTTGTTAAGGATACCTCACTTGCCCGCATAATCGCGGTTTATGAGCTTATCTGGGCGGGGCAGACCTTTATAAAGGGCGCGGCGATTATCTGGCCGCTGTTTATGACGGGTATATTTTATCTTGCTTTCAGCGGAATACTTACCCTGCTTTTCGGCTACATAGAAAAGAAGCTTAGCTACTTTAGCGCCTGAGGTGTAACAATGTCAGTTTTAGAAGTTAAAAATATAAAAAAGAACTTCGGTAAAACCGAGGTGTTAAAGGGAATAAGCTTTTCGCTTGAAAAAGGCGAGGTGCTTTCAATCATCGGGTCTTCGGGCAGCGGTAAAACTACCCTTTTGCGCTGCCTTAATTTCCTTGAATTTGCCGAGAGCGGAACTATATCGGTCGGCGGGAAAATAATATTCGACGGCGACGCGGCGAAAAAACCCACGGAGAATGAAATACGGCTTAACCGTCTGCACTTCGGGCTTGTATTTCAGTCCTTCAACCTTTTCCCGCAGTACAGCGTGCTTAAAAACGTGACGCTTGCGCCCGTTTTGCTTAAAAGAATGACTGAGGATGAGGCTGAAAAAAAGGCGCGCGAGCTAATAACACGCGTGGGGCTTACCGATAGGATAAATAACTACCCCTGCCAGCTTTCGGGCGGGCAGCAGCAGCGCGTGGCAATAGCAAGGGCACTGGCGCTTGAACCCGATATACTCTGCTTTGACGAGCCTACAAGCGCGCTTGACCCCGAGCTTACGGGCGAGGTTTTAAGGGTAATAAAGGACCTTAAAAGCACGGGCAGCACTATGATAGTGGTGACCCACGAAATGGAATTTGCCCGCAATGTATCGGATAAGGTGCTGTTTATGGCGGACGGCGTGGTTGAAGAATCGGGCACGCCCGAAGAGGTTTTCGGCACGCCGCAATCGGATAAAACAAAGAGCTTTTTAAATAAATCACTTGAAAGCGTGTAGTGTATGAATATTAAAGGCACCGACAATAAGATGATAGACGATTTATACGACCTTATAGCGTCGCTCAAAAGCAGAGAAGACTGCCGAGCGCTTTTCAGCGATATGTGCACAAATAAGGAAATTGAGCAAATGGCGCAGCGCATTTACGCTGCGAGGCTTTTAATTGAGGGCAAAACCTATAATCAGGTTATAGAGGAAACCGATATATCGTCGGCTACATTAAGCCGCGTTTCCCGCTGTGTTCAGTACGGCGAGGGCTACAGAAAATTCCTTGTCGACGGTGAGGAAAAGCAATAACTGACGAAAGACGGTGGAAGATTTGATACTCGGTTTTGATATAGGCGGAACAAAGTGCGCCGTCATGACGGCAGAGGTACAGGGCGAAAATATAGAGTTTTTAAAAAAGGAAAAATGCGCCACCCGCTTTGATATTTCGCCTGAGGAAATGATAGAAAGCCTGATAAAGTCGGCTGAAAATATTTTAGACGGCGAAAAACCCGAAAAAATAGGAATATCCTGCGGCTCAACCCCACGCTCAGCGAGGAGGTACTCTCAAAATTGCAGCTTGCCGTTCCCGCAATACCGCTGCCGTCGCTTACGGGGCTTAACTCCGCTTTTTGTAACGACGTTGACCCGCAGCTTGTATATGCGCAGGAGCTTATGGGGTTAGGTAAAACAGGGGATATGCTGCTTTGCATAAGCACCTCGGGTAATTCGGCAAACTGCGTTGCCGCCGCCGAGGTAGGCAAGGCGCTCGGACTAACCGTTATTGCGCTGACAGGCTCAAAGGGCGGGCTGCTTAAGGAAAAAGCGGATATTTGCATTTGCGTTCCCGAAACCGAGACATTTAAGGTGCAGGAGCTGCATTTGCCCGTGTACCATTATCTTTGTGCTAAGGCGGAAAAGGTGCTTTTTGATTGAAAATCCTTTAAATGTGTATTATACCCCGATTTTCAGGCGAATTTCGGGGTATAATATTTGTGTATATTTTCCTGTAAGCACTTGATTTATACGCCGTACTGTGTTATCATAGTAGCAAAGCATTTTCGGATTTTTAAGTGCTGCGGCACTATTCCTCGGAGGGCGCAAATGGAAAACACAAAAACCATAACTACCAATAAAAAAGCTTTTCACGAGTATTTTGTGCTTGAAAGCTTTGAATGCGGTATTGAGCTTTCGGGAACGGAAATAAAGTCGATTCGTCAGGGCGGTGCAAATTTAAAGGACGCCTGGTGCAGCGTGGACGGCGGCGAAATGATAATAAAGCAGCTGCATATAAGCCCTTATGAGCATGGCAACATTTTTAACAAGGACCCTTCAAGAAACAGGCGGCTGCTGCTTCATAAACGTGAAATAATGCGGCTTTTAGGCGCGGTAAAGCAGGAGGGTCTGGCGCTTATTCCGCTTTCTCTCTATTTTAAGGGCTCGCTTGTTAAGGTGCAGTTGGGGCTTTGCAAGGGCAAAAAGCTGCACGATAAGCGCGAAACGGCGGCAAAGCGCGACGCCGCAAGAGCAATTGACAGAGCAATGAAAGAGCAAAACAGATAATATCGCTATTCAGCGTATTATATATACGGGGGCGTAAAGGTTTCGACAGGGATTTTGAAGTATCGGAAGCGAGCAGCGGTGCGGAACCGCTATAAAATCCGCAAACAAAATTAACTGACAACAATAAAGTTGCTTTAGCAGCCTAATTTAGGCTGCTCATCCGACCCGGGAACACCGCGACCCGGCAAGGGTGTCATTTTAGCGGTGAACGTGAACAGGGGCGCGCTCCTGCCCCTGTCACGGCTTTGGAGCTACCAAGCGCGGAAGTCTGACGTCTGACGTCTGCGTAAGGGAATGTAAATAAACGTCTGCGCTCGGAGATGCCGGTATGGATTGATTTTTGGACATGGGTTCGATTCCCATCGTCTCCACCATAAGTTTTAAAACCCGCTATTCAGGCGGGTTTTAATTTTTAATGTACGAATTTTGTACTCTTTTGAAGTGCATATATCCTTTGGCAGCATTGCTTTTTTGAAAAAGCTATGCTATTATACATAATGGTGATTTAAAATGATGAAGGTATGTATAATAACCGGCGCAAGCTCGGGAATAGGCAGGGCTGCCGCCGAAAATATGTTAAAACGCGGATACAAGGTATACGGTATTTCCCGCCGCGGCGGCGACATTGATAATGTGGTAAGCCTGTGTGCCGATGTAACCGACGAGCAGGAGATTATTAAAGCCGTTGATACGGTTATGGCGGAAAGCGGACGTATTGATGTGTTAATTAACAACGCGGGCTTTGGCATTTCGGGGGCTGTTGAATTTACAAGGACCGAGGACGCCGAATGTCAGTTTAACGTTAATTTTTTCGGTGCGGTCAGAATGTGCAGGGCTGTGCTGCCGATTATGCGAAAGCAGGGCTTTGGGCGCATTGTAAATATCGGCTCGGTTGCCGGTGATATAGCTATTCCCTTTCAAAGCTTTTATTCTGCCGCTAAAGCGGCGCTGTGCTCTTACACGCTGGCGCTTATAAATGAGGTGCGCGAATTTAATATAACCGCAGTTTGTATTGAGCCCGGCGACATTCGCACCGGTTTTACTGCGGCAAGAAATAAAAATACCCAAGGGGACGATATTTATAACGGAAGAATTTCACGTTCGGTAGAAAAAATGGAAAAGGACGAACAAACCGGTATGCTGCCTGAGACTGCCGGAAAATACATTGCCAAAATCGCTTCAAAGCAATCAGGAAAACCGGTTTTAATTATAGGCGCACAATATAAGGCCGTGGGAATTTTAAAAAAAATTTTGCCGCTGCGGCTTATCAATCGCATAGTTGGCGCTATTTATGCAAAGTGAAAACGCTATTGAGAGCTGAACCTTTAAATTCAAAATCAATAATATCCGTTATGTGTTGGTACATATTACAGCAAAAAATACTTGACAATTTTGCATCACCGATGTATTATTGTATTAGCGTAATAATACAGTGAGGTGATAAGGTGTCTTGGAGCTTTTCAAATGATAAACCTATTTTTCAGCAAATTGCCGATATTATTATTTTGAAAATAATAAGCGGCGAGTACCCACCGGGCTACAGGCTTGAGACAGTGCGGGATTTAGCGCTTATTGCCGGGGTAAACCCCAACACTATGCAGCGTGCGCTCTCCTTTGCCGAGGAAAGCGGAATTATTTATGTAAGGCGTGGAGAGGGTCGCTATGTCACTGAGGATACGGAAAGAATAGCGGCGCTCAAAAACGAATATGTTTTAAAGCAAACGCGGGAATTTACCGAGCGGCTGAAAGCCTTGGGGCTTGAAAAAGGCGAAATTTCTTCGGCTTTAAAAAGTGTACTGAATAAGGGAGGAACTGACAATGGAGAACATTCTTGAATGTAAAAGCCTTTCAAAAATTTATAAAAACGCCGTGGCATTATCTGCGGTTAATCTGCAAATCGCGAAGGGCAGAATTGTAGGATTACTGGGACCGAACGGCAGCGGTAAAACAACGCTTATAAAAATAGCGAACGGATTACTTACCCCCACCGCCGGCGAAATACTGATAGACGGTAAGCCTGTGGGCGTGGAAACCAAAAAAATAGTATCATATTTACCGGACAGAAATTTTTTGGCGCAATGGATGACGGTTGACGGCATGATAAATTACTTCGCCGATTTTTACTCGGATTTTAAGCGCGAGCGGGCGGACGCAATGCTTGAAAATTTAGGAATAGACCGAAAGCGCAAAATAAAGACCCTTTCAAAGGGCACACAGGAGAAGGTAGCGCTTATTCTGGTAATGAGCAGAGAGGCGGAGCTTTATATGCTCGACGAGCCGATAGCGGGCGTTGACCCCGCTACAAGGGATTATATTCTGCGCACCATAATAAGCAACTACAACGAAAACGCAACGGTTATAATATCCACCCACTTAATTGCAGATGTTGAGCAGATATTAAGCGACGTTATATTTATAAACCGCGGCGACGTGGTGCTGTGCGACACGGTGGATAACATACGTATGCGCGAGGGTAAGAGTGTTGACGAGCTGTTCAGGGAGGTATTCAGATGTTAAAAAAGCTATATAAATACGAGCTGTATTCACTTTTCAGAAATCTTTTACCCATATATGCGGCGGTGTTGGGCTTTGCGCTTTTAAGCAGATTAACCTTGCTTATTAAAACCGATAACCCGCTTTTGCAAATTCCCGCGGGTATAAGCACAACGGTTTATGCTTTTTCGATAATAGCGGTTTTTGTTGTGGGTATGGTAGTTGTGGTAATGCGGTTTTACAAAAACCTTTTATCTGGCGAGGGCTATTTAACCTTTACCTTGCCATTTACCGCCACTCAACATATTGTTTGCAAACTGCTCTGCGGCGTTTTGGTTATTGTAATCGATTTTATCGCGGTTATCGCGTCACTGCTTATAATGGGCGCGGGAACAGAAGTGCTCGCTGAAGTTTTTGAGGTGCTGAAAGCCGGCTTTAAATTTGCGGGGCAAAATCTTACCGCCGCTCAAATTGTAAGCCTGACCGCAGAATTTATAATAGCGATTATTATAGGTATGTTCCAGTCGCTTTTAATGTTCTACGCCGCTATCGCGATAGGTCAGCAGTTTAAAAGCAGGGTAGGCGGCGCGGTCGTGGCTTATATATGCCTTTATGCCGCGGTGCAGGTAATAAACACGTTTATTATGATAATAGGCATAGCTGTGTTCGGAAGCATAGAAGTAGATCTGACAATATCAGTCGGCACATTTCAGGCTTTCTTAGGTTTAATTGCGGTTTACAGTCTTAGTTTAGCCGCCGTATATTTTTGCATAACACGCCACTTTCTTTCAAAAAAGCTTAACTTAGAATAGTATTTTACATAAATGTAGGGGAAAATAATCATACAATATTAAAAGGGAGGAAATTTTAATATGTCTGTTATAAATTTAACTTCGGAAAACTTTGAAAGCGAAGTAATACTGAGCGAAAAAAACGTGCTTGTGGACTTTTTTGCAAACTGGTGCGCGCCGTGCCGCGTTATGTCCTCAGTGGTGGACGAAATAGCCGAGGAGCACCCCGAAATTAAGGTGTGCAAGGTAAATGTAGACGAACAGCCACAGCTGGCAGCGAGATTTTCGGTTGAGTCTATTCCTACACTTATTGCTTTCAAAAACGGAATAGCTGTTAATTCCGCCGTTGGCTCTATGCCTAAGCGCGCGGTTTTGAAAATGATTTTGTAATTTAGCCGACAGTATAGTACCAAGCGGAATTGTCAACCTAAATTTATTTTAAGGTTGACAATTCCGCTTTTATGCTTTACAATATATTTCTGTCGGGAGATGATGTAATGATGAAGAAAAGAATACTGAATATAACATTTGCGGCGCTGTTCACGGCAATTACCGCCGCGCTTTCGCAGGCGGCAATTCCAACGCCGTTTGGGGTGCCGCTCACTTTGCAGACCTTTGCCGTAGCGCTGTGCGGCTATGTTTTGGGCATTAAATGGGGACTTGCCTCAATTATTACGTATATTCTTCTGGGCGTGTTCGGCGTGCCTGTTTTTTCGGGCTTTAAGGGCGGCGCTCAGGTGCTTTTCGGCGCTACCGGCGGGTTTATTTTCGGCTTTTTGTTTTTGGCGGCGTTTTGCGGTGCTGCCGAAATAATTAAAAATAAATACCTTAAAATTCTGCCGGGCTTTGCGGGGCTTGCCGTTTGCCACCTTTTAGGCACGGTGCAGTATGCGCTTATTTACAAAATGTCATTTGTTCCGGCTTTTTTGCTGGTTTCCGCCCCGTACCTTTTAAAGGACGCAATATCGGTGGCGCTGGCTTTTCTGCCGGCGGTTTACATTAAACGGCTGCTTTTAAAAATGCACATAGGCTGATAAAAAATTGAGCGTGTCGATTTTTTCGACACGCTCAAAAGCTATAGGGAATTTAGAAATTTTTCAACTGCACTGTTAAATTCCACGCTGTTTGTTTTGGCTATGGAGTGACCGCCCTTTAAAAAGCAAAGGCTTGAATCAGGCAGCGACGCCGCAATAAGCTTTGTATGCTTTTCTTTTATAACGTCCTGCGTTCCCGCAATTACGAGCACGGGGCACTTAATGCTCGAAAGTCTTTCAGGCTGAATATTCGGCTGCTTTGCCATTAAATAAAGCAGCTCGCTGCGGCGCTTTGCGCGGCGGCTGAAGTGTGATAAAAGGCTGAAAACGGCAAAAAGCACCTTAACCGGAATTAAAAATGAACTTTTAAGCCCCGAGGGGAAAAGGTTGGCGCCGTTAAGCACCAGGCTGGCTACCCTTTCGGGGTATTTTAATGCGAAAATAACGGCAATATTGCCGCCGTCCGAAAAGCCTAAAATATTTGCTTTTTCTATATTCAGGCTGTCAAGCAGATTTTTAAGGTCGTCTGCAAAGGTTTCAAGCGTAAAGGGCTTATTTCCGCGCGGCGACGCCCCGTGCCCGCGCGTATCAACCGCAATTACACGGTACTCATTTGCAAAGCGGTCAATCTGATTGACAAAATAGCCGCTGCTTTCTCCGTTGCCGTGCAGCAGTATAAGCGGCGCGCCGTAGCCCTTTTCGGTAAAATTAAGCGAAAAGTTCATTGCTGCGCCTTCAAAGCTTTCATATGCTTTTTGAGCGCTTCAAAGGTTTCGTCGCATATATTATGCTCAATTTTGCAGGCGTCTGCCGCGGCAGTTTCATCACCCACGCCTATTTCCTTTAAAAATTCGGTAAGCACATTGTGCCGTTCGTAAATTTTTCCGGCAATTTCTTCGCCTGCGTCTGTCAGTGATATATAGCCGCTCCCGTCAACCGTTATGTAGCCGCCCTCTTTTAAAAGCCCTATTGCGCGGCTGACACTGGGTTTTGAAAAATTCATATACTCGCTTATATCAATTGAGCGCACAAACTGACTTTTGCGGCTTAGAATAAGTATTGTTTCGAGATACATTTCTCCCGATTCCTGAAGATGCATGGTAACGCCTCCTTCTCTGTTTAGTAAATTATATAATACCATATTTTATATACTAAAACAAGTGAAAATTGTTAATAAATAGCGGAGAGAAGTATATCAGTTTTAAAAATCAACCCGGGTTTTATTTTTTCGGCGCGCCGGTATTCCTTTTTGGGGATATGTCTGCATTTTTTATTGCTCGCTGTATCCGCCGGGGTATACCGCGTTACGCAGCTTGCCGAGATCTATATTACTTTTTTCATCTGTATGTTTCATTTTGAACAGCCAGTTGACGGGAAGATCCTCTGACAGCTGGCTGCCCTTTGCAATATAAACGTCACCGTTTTTCTGCTCAAGCAGATAATAAAAGCTGCCGTCTGTATTAAACGCCGTAAAAGCGTGTAAATTATCCCGACGGAGCTTCTTCGCCGATAAATCACCGGTCCACACTCCGCCTGAAAACGATTTATCAAATTCTGATTTTTTAAGCCTTACTGATTGAAGTCCGTCGATTTTTTCCCATTCGGACGAGGCAGGCTCTTTTTTAAGCAATGAAAAACTGAAATTATCCACTTTGAATTGCGGAATATTATTATTCGTATAGTCGGACGAAGGCTCAGTATATGCTGCCTTTTCGGGCATATATTCAGCCAAAGCATCGCCCGCTTTGAAAACAATATAGGCTTTGTATTTTTTGTCATTCGCGCTCTTTAAATAAAAGGTTTTTTCAAGCCTGTATTGTACCCCGGGCTCAATATCGTAATAAGCCGATAAATTATAAATTTCGGTCTTGCTGCCGCCGGGGCTTATTATATTCCCCACGGCGGCAAAGCCGGTAGCTTTTTTCTGCGTGCAGGCGGCGTCGCCGTCGGTTTTAAAAAGCTTAAATTCTTCACCGAAATAAAGATCTTCTTTTCGTTTATTAGTCCACTTAACGCGGATAGATATATTATTTTTTTCGTATGTGCTTGAAACAAGCTTATAGCCAATGCCCTCGCACCCGTCTTCTACAATGCAATCCCGCACCACAAGACTGTCTGACCTGCGCGAGCCGGTTTTGGGGCTTGTAAGCAGGCAAACGGACGCAGCTATGCCCGCAATAACCGCCGCGGCGGCTAACCAAAAGGCGGGCTTTTTGTAATTAAGCACGCTTTTTACCCGACTTTTAACGCCCACCTCGCCGAATGACGGGGGATAGGCGAAAAGCATATGCCTCCCCGCGCTGCAATTGAGCAGTGCCTCGGAATAATCCGCCCGTTTATCGGCGTTCAACAGGCTAATTGCTCTTTCGTCACAGGCGAACTCTATATCTCTGCAAAACAGTATATACGCAAGCCACATAAGCGGGTTGAACCAATGAACGCTTAAAAGCAGGAAACCCAGCGGCTTCCATAAATAATCTCTGCGGGAAATATGCGCCTGCTCGTGCAGAATTACGCTTTCTGCGTCGCGCTCCGTTATGCCGAAGGGCAGATAAATTTTAGGCTTTATAATTCCGAAAACAAAGGGCGAGGGAGTTTTTTCGCTTTGAAAAATGTTATCGTGCAAAAGCACCGCCGTGCGCAACCCTTTTTTAAGCCTGAAAAAGCTTACTGCGGTGTATATAAGCAGCGCCGCTGTGCCGATAAGCCAAATTGCGGCGGCTATTGTTGTAATATCGGTAAAATGCCCGGCGGGTCTTGTAACGCCCTCAAAATAATGACCCTCCAAATAATTGTTTACCCCGTTATCAATCGCGGTAATACCCGACTCAAGGCTGGGTCTTGGTGAGTCCCACGCCTTACTCACTGTCTCGCTGCTCGGTATAAGGCTGAAAATGCTTTCAACCGAAAAGGGCATTACAAGCCGCAGCCCCACAATGCACCAAAGCAGCACGGTTATGCGCTTTGGCGCTTTTTTAAAAATCAAACGGAGCAGCAGCACCGCAAGCAATACCCACGCGGCGGATATGCTCATATTAAGAACGGCTAAAAACAAATCACCCATTGTTTTCGCCCTCCCTGAAACGGTCTATCATCTGCTGAACTTCGTCAATTTCCCGCTCTGAGAGCCTGCGGTGCTTTGTAAACGCCGCTATAAACGCAGGTAAAGAGCCGCCGAAGGTTTTTTCCACCATTTCGTCTATTTCCGCCGCCTGTGCCTCCTCGCGGCTTACGAGGGACGAAACCACCGTGTTTTCGTTTTTCACAACGCCACGCTCGGATAAGCGCTTTATAACGGTGTAGGTTGTGGTGGGCTTCCAGCCGAGCTTATCTTTGCAAAGCTTTACAAGCTCGCTGCTTTTTATCGGCTCATATTCCCACAAAATAAGACAAAAACGGTATTCGCTTTCAAAAATCTTGGGTGTGCTCATAATAAATGCTCCTTTCTTACTCTAATTCGTTAGAGTGTAATTTTAGTCTAACATATTAGAGTAAAAATGTCAAGCATTAAATTTGCGAGGATTCACGGGTAATAAGCCTTGCCGAAAAATTATGAATTTCAGCGGACGTTTTTCCGTCCAGCAGTTCAAAAACGCTTTCGGTTGCGGTTTTGGCTATTTCCTCATTCATATAGTCAATGGTGGAAAGGCTCGGAACAAAATATTCCGAGTGCAAAATGTTATCCATTCCTATTACTTTTATATCGTCCGGCACCGAAATGCCGTTATCGTGAAAAAAGCGCATTGCACCGAGTGCCATATCGTCATACGCGCAGATAATCGCCTCTGGCAGTGCGCCGCGTGAATAAAGCGCGCGGGCTGCCGCGCAGCCGCCCTTTTCAAAACGCAAATCACTTACGGATATATATTTTTCCTCTGTAAAGCCGTAAATTTCCGATACGGCGCTTTTAAAAGCCGAAAGCTTAGTGACGGTGTGAGGCTCGCCTATAAAGCCTATGTGCGAAATACCTGCGGCTTTAAAATCGGTTAAGGCGCTTTTAAGGGCTGTCATATAATCAAGGCACAGTGTAACATCGGCGTTATGCGCCCTGCTGCCTAACGATATTATAGGTGTTTCGTGCGGGGGCAGGACCGTGGCGGGCGGGTCTATAAGAATTATAGCATCGACAGAGGAGTATTTTTCGTAATACTCTATCATATCTGCGGTGGCGGCGGCTGAAAATTCCGTGGAGGAAATGCATATTTCGCACCCGCGGGTTTGAAGGCGCTGCTGCAAATATCTGCAAAGCTCGGAGTAATGTCGGCTGTCAACCTCGGGGCAGATGAGCGCTATAACAAATTTAGGATATTTTGCGTTAAAGAATTTTTTAAAGCAGCCGTTTTCCCTTGCAACCCTGAAAATTTCTTCACGGGTTTGCTCGTTTATATCGTCGCTCATAGAAAAAGCCTTTGACGCGGTTGAAACGGCAACGTTTGCAAGCCGTGCCAGCTTTGAAAGGGTCATTTTACACCACTCCGAAAACCGAAAATTTTTCGGTGCGCAAGCTGTTGAAACTCAGTACGCGCCATGATATTATAATATCAAATTTTTCGGGGGTCTGTCAATATGATTTATGTTTATCTTTTTTCAATTCTTATAGCCCGCGTGGTTCAGGCTATATTCAGCAAGCGTTCAAGCAATGAGGTGGATAATATTGCCCTCACGGTAAAATACACGGCTTATAAGTGTGCGGTGTCGGCTGGATTCGGGCTTATTCTTCTGCTTACCGATATTTCAGATATCAGGTTTGACCTGCCTACTGTTTCAATAGCGGCTTTATCGGGCGTATCGCTCTTTTTCAGCACGTTTTTCAGTATATACGGAATGAAAAGCGGCACGGTAAGCTTGGTTTCCATGTTCGGCACGGCGGGGCTGCTGGTTCCCATAATTGCGGGTGTGTTTTTATTTGACCAGCCCGTAAGCCTTATGCAGGGCATAGGCACGGCAATATTTTTTGTTTCTGCCTGGCTGCTTATTAAAAATTCCAAAAATACATACAGCCGCTTCAACTTTAAAACATTTCTTTTGCTTATAGGCTCAATGCTTGCAAACGGCACAACAATGCTGGCGCAGCAAATGTATACCCACTATGTGCCGAACGGCAGTATAAGTCTGTTTTCGTTTTTATCCTTCGGTATAGTTGCCGCGGCGGGACTGCCCACAGCGCTTGTTATGGGCAAAACGGAAAAATACAAGGGCGAGAATATAAAGCTTGGAAAAACGCTTTATATTTGCGGCATAGCACTTGCGGCTGCGGTGTTTGTTATAAACCAGTTTGCAACAACGCTTACGGCGCTTTTGCCGCCTGTATTCCTGTTTACTTTTATTAACGGCGGCGGCACAATAATATCAACCCTTGTGGCGGCTGTTATGTATAAGGAAAAGCTTTCGGTTTACAGCATTTGGGGCGTTATTATAGGAATCGGCTCAATGATAATGATAAAAATGTTTTAACAAAAAATGCACCCATTCGGATTCAAATGAATGGGTGCGTTCTTTATTATTCCTTTGTCAGCAGCTCAATTATTTCGGAGTATATGGCGTTATCGTTTAAAAATCGGTTTTTAATATACAGTGCCTGTTCCTCATCCCCCACAAGCAGCTTTACGCTCATAAAGGGCTTGCCGTTATCAATCGCCGAGCAGGTTATAAAGGTTTTTCCGTCTTCCTTGGTTATTTTAATATCGCTTTCCTTTGCGTTTTTAAAGCGGGAAACCATTTTAAGCGCGGCAGCGTAGGCTCTGTCCTTAACACTGAAGGGAATAGAGGTTTTAAGCGTTTCGGCAATATCCCGCCCGCTCGGTGTTGCGGTGTAGGTGTCCTCCTTTTCATCCACAAGCGATAAATGCCCGCTTTGCAGCAGCGCGGCTATGGAATCGTTTACCTCAAAGCAGTTGGCTATACCCTCATAGTGTAAAACATCCGCCAAAAGCCTGCCGGGAACCGGCTCGTTTATGGTAGAAATAATATAGCAAATAAGTATTCGTATATCTGCGGTGCTGAAAAGCCCGCCTATACGGGAAACGCCCGCTTCAAGCGCGTCTTTTTCCAAGGTATCGCCCCCTAAAATTTCACTGTTAATATTATACCCCCGTTTACCCTATTTTTCAAGAATGATTTTTTAAATAAAAAAATTTAAAAAAACACTTGCAATTTACAAAACGATGTGATATAATCACCTTACAGTTAAAAGGCAAAACACGCGAAAGCGTGTGACGCAAAGCTATGAATCTAAGGCTTTTATGCTATGATTGTCAGGCTGCACTTATATGGAATTTTTAAATTCCGTTATAGGTGCAGCTTTTTTATTTTCTCTTAAAAGGACGGATGTTTATGAAAAAGTTATTTTCCTTATTAGTTGCCGCTGCAATGCTTTTGGGCATTTTCGGCGTAACCGCATCGGCAGAGGCATACAGCTGGGAGGATTGGGATTACTATCCCGGTCACGGCAGCAATTGGTCAAGAACCGTTGACGCAAGGTTCTATTTACTTAACGAAGGTCTTGAGGTTCCGGTAGGAACAGCGTCGCAGCCGTCAAAAAATTATATGGCAGCAGGCTGGGGTAAAATAACAATTACCAACAGTAATTTGGACGGAATTTATGATGAAACCGGCGCAAGCATCGAAAAAATTATTGTAAGCGCGCCGAGTATAACTCTTAAAGACGGGCAGTCAATCATTTGGTATGTTGTGAAGTGGGAAGACGACGGCTGGCATGTTGACGGCGTTGTAACTCCTTTCTGCAGCGTGCTTTATGATGCTAACTGCGATAACGCGGCAGGTGCCGTAACCGACGGAACTCATTATTATAAAGGCGACTCGGCTACCGTAAAGGAAAACGGCTTTACCCGCGAGGGCTATGATTTTATAGGTTGGAACACCGCTGCCGACGGTTCGGGCACCGCATACAAGGCGGGCGACGTTATAACGTCGGACAAACTTATTTTTTCGGCAAATATGAATACCGTAACCCTTTACGCATGCTGGAAAAAGCAGCCCGCAACCGATAAGCCCGACGCTGACAGAGAACCCGGAAAAAATGAGGTTAAGGGCAGCATTGTGTGCCCGAAAAGAATGTCGGTTCGTTTTGAAGATGGCACCGTTTACTACGGCGGCGAAAGCATAATTCTTGAAATCGGAAAAGAATATAAATTTCAGATGTGCTCTAACAACTGGGATAATGACAGATATTCGGATGACGGCGACGGTATTTGCGGTACCGTGGTTTACACAGTTAAGGTATCCAACCGCTATGATGAGAGAAGCTTTGACCCCGAAACCAAGACCTTTGTTTTGCCGAAGGGTGACCCGGTGCTCAGAACCGATGTAAACAAGTGCTTTATGGCCTACAGATACCACTTTAAGACCGACTACAATAAGCAGACCGGAATAAAGCAGGTTGTAAACACTCCGCTTGAAAGTCTTTCGGTAAATCTGCCGTTAGGCTCAACAATTAAGTCCGACGCATACATTGCTCATAAGTATGTCGGCTCGGCTGATGTGTTTATTGAGAACAACGATGATTTGACAATTTCATATACCGATTATATGTGGAATTATTAAACCGTACTGTCAGCCGTTATAAATTTTAAGGTTTTGTCGCTGCTGCGCAAGGTTGTGCGGCGGCGATTTTTTATAGATTTGGGAGACATGATAATGAAAAGGTTTGCGTGCCTTTTGGCGCTGCTTATAATATTTACTTTTGCGGGTTGCAACAACACAAACCCCGGAATAAAAAAGAATTCTTCCGAAATTACTTCGGAAGAGCAGGGCGGGGAAACAAGCAATAAGCCTGTTCCTGAATATATAAACGCCGACGCGCTTGCGCACCGCAGCTATGAATTGCGGTATTTGCTGGCGCAGGAAAAATTTTCGTCGGCGGATGATATTTCGGTGAACGCGCTGGTGCAGTTTGCCTTTTGCCATATTTACTATGAAAATCTTACCGATATGCCGAGCTCCGGAAACAGACTGAGAACCGCCTCTGCCGATGATATTAAATTGCAGATTTTAAAATATTTCGGCTCGGTTTCGGTGGATATTACAAAGGCAGACCTTTATAACAGTGGCAAAAAGCAGTTTGAAATGTGGGAGCCGCACTACGGCACCGAAATTTACTACGATACCGAAATAAAACGCGCCGGAACCGATACCTATAAGGTTACCACGGTGTTTTACTCCGATTCGGCTAAGACCGAAAAAACGGGCAAAACCGTTTTAACGGTTGAGGATAGTTCGGGGCGTGCGATTATTAAAAAAATGACTTCTTCAAAATAAGGGGCGTAAAGGATTGAGCAGAGAAAAAACGCTTGAAGAGCTTGAAAGGGAAAATAAAGAGCTGAGAGCGGCGCTTGAGCGGGTGACGCGGGCGTATGAGGCTTTGGGCGAGGCTATAAAAGCCTGCCCCGATATTTCGGGCAGCAGCGCCGCCACCGCGCAAAGCCCGCCTGAGGTTAAAAAGCTTTTGGAAAAATATTCGCGTTTGTAGGGGTGAAAAATGCGTAAAGTAACCTACTTTTTGCAAAAAATTAAAAAAACAGCCGCAGGCGGGGCAAACTTTTGGCTTTTAGCCGAGTTTGCGGCGGTTTTGCTTGTTGTAACAGTGGCAGTAACCTATGTTTTTAATCATGTGGAGGCTTCGGTTATATCAGGTAAATCGGTGCCGGCGTGGGAGTATATTTACACAAACAGCAAGCAGCCACCGACCGATAACAGGGCTGAGTGGAGCGCGGCTAATGCGTTTACGCCCATGTCAAGGGAAAAAAGCGGGAAATATATGCACATTCGTTTCAGCCTTGACGGCGCTGCAATAGAACGTAAGCTTATTATAAGGGCTGACTACGCGCCTATGCAAATAGCTATTAACGGCGAGGCGGTTTATAATAATCACTACGGCGAAAGCGAATATGTGGGCAACCGCTATAACGCGGTGGTATTGCCGGCGACTGACGGCGAAACCAAGGTTGAAATGTCTTTGTGCCTTCCATTTTCAGCCGAAATTACAACCGAAATTACCGAGAAATCCGAAAATCCCGGATTTATAGTAAACGGCGCATTGGTTTTTGCCGCAATAATGGTGGTGCTCGGCATAGCGGCACTGTTTTTGGCAGCTTTCCTGCCTTTTTACAAAAAAAACAGGGCGCCGGGCTTTAAAACGGCGGGGCTTATTTTACTTTACGGCACAGCCGCGGCTTTGCAGGCGATAACCGGTGCAACCTATTTTATAAATTTTCCGCAGCTTTACAATACAGCTGTCGCCACAGAGATATTTATTATTTTAATTTTCACGTTAACGGCAAAATCCGCGCTTGAAATTAAGGGAAAAAAAATATTTCTTTTTTCCGCGCTCAGTGTAGCTGCCGCCGCTGCAACGTTTTTTATACCGAATGTAGTTATTGCAAGGCCGGTTATGCTTTTATCGGCGCTGCTTTCGGCAATTTGCACGGCTGCTTGCGCTTACGGGTGCGCCCGCCCTTTAAAACACAGAATACAGTTTGCCGCGGGCTTTTTTATAATGCTTACCTACCTGTCGCTGCTGGATGCACTTTGCGGCGCTATGCAGTTTTCGCTCAGGTTCAGAAACAACTTTACCTATTGCCGAATTATAGGCGAGCTGGTGTTTTTGGGCTTTATCAGCTTTATTTTATCGGCAAAGGCGTTTGCAAGGGACAGTGCCGATACAGCAAGGCTTAAAACCGAAACTTATGATAAATGCGTGGGGGAAACGGCGGATATTATGGCAGATATAATTTCCCGCCGCGATAAGCTTTCTGTCTGTAAAGCGGCGGCGGACGGCGTTATTAAGCTTTGCAGCGAAATATTTACCGAAAACGCCGCGCAAAATATTGCCTTTGAGGTTTCGGTAAAGGAAAACGGCAGCTACAGGCAGATTTATAATTCCCTGCCGGGCGGTGTAAACTATGAAATAATAGAAAAACGGTGCGCCGAAAGCGGCAGGCTTTGCGTTTTTGCCGACGCTTATTTTGATTTTGTATTTACCGAAAACGGTAATCCCGCCGTTTTTTTCCATTTTGAAAATTTAAGCAACGGGCTTTCACACTTTTTCACAAGCATTATGGATACGGTTTACACCTGCACCGAGGTTGCTTTATCGCGCTTTTCACAGTATGAGGATACGGAAAAGACGAAAATAGAAGCATTCACACAGCTTGCAGCCGATACCGAGACAGCCGCCGGAAACAACCCCGACCACATTGAGTGCGTGGCGTATTATACCGATTTGCTTATGCGAAAAATGGGCTATCCCCAAGAAATATGCAATACGGTAGCTGCCGCGGCAATGCTGCACGATATAGGCAAAACGGCAATACCTACCGAAATTACAAACAAAACGGGTCTGCTTTCGGAAAGCGAACGCGAAACTATTAAGGAGCACACCGAATACGGCAGGCGGCTGTTATCTGTTTTTGACGGTGAGTTTATGCGTTGCGCCGCCGAAATAGCCGCCGAGCACCACGAGCGGTGGGACGGCAAGGGCTACAACGGAATTGCGGGGGAAAATATAAACGAATACGCGCGCATAGTAACGGTTGCCGACACAATAGATGCGCTTACCACCAAGCGCTCATATAAGGACGCATGGCAGGTTGATAATGTTGTGGATTATATAAACTCAAACTCCGGAACAATGTATGACCCGGCGGTGGTTGAGGCAATGCACGGGTGTATAGATGAAATAAAAGCAAAGGTAGCGGAGAAAAACAAATGAACGAAAACCCGAACGAAAACGAATTTACCGCCGAGGACGGAGAAATACGCTTTGACCCGGAAAAAGACCGCGAAAAGCAGACTGAGGCTGAGGTTGAAAAGGTTAAAAAGCCGAAAAAAGCAAAGTGGTATTTTATTATACCCCTTGTGTTTCTGGCACTGTTTGCTTTTGTGTTTATAGGGTGGCGGATAAAGCCTAAAACCCTGCTTAACGTTTGCCTGCTTGATAAAACGGTTTTAACCGTAGAGGACGGCAACGATATTGACATACGCTCTGCCTACCGCAAGCATCAGGGCTTTTTCTGGCTTTTGGAGCAGCAGAAGTATGTTTTTCAGAATAAAAAATTTTATAATTACAAAACCGATTATTTCGGACCGCTGCTTGATGAAACAGGCAAAATAAAGTCTCGACGTGATTTATCCACCCTCGATTACACGCCCGACCTTATGTATATTGCGGACGTTTACGGCGCGGTGGACGATACCTACGGCTATTACGATAATTCCACGGCTAGGGGCGCCGGAATAACCGTAGACGATATGTCGGTTATTTCATATGCCTACGAAAACGGCGCAACCGTTGTTGCGGAAATGGAACTTTTTAATTCGGGGCTTGATTCCTCGGTTTATTCGCAGTTATCCTCGCTTTGCGGCATAAGACCGACGGGCTGGGTGGGACGATATATTTACGATTTGCAGGATTTCACCGACGTGCCCGACTGGGCGCCGCCGATGTATGAAAAGCAGGAGGGCGTTGAGTGGCAATTTTCGGGACCCGGAATACTGCTCGTTTCCTCAGACAGAATTATAATTCTTGAGCAGAAAACCGACTTTGAATCTAAAAACCTGCTTACCGTGCGCATAAACAAGGATTTTAAAAAGCAGTTCGGCAGCTGCAATAAGGTGAACTTTTACAACTGGTTTGAAATTGTTGAGCCGAACAGCGGTACGGATGTTATTGCAAGCTTTGAATTTGACGTAAACGCTACGGGTATGGAAAAGCTCAAGGGCGTTTTAAAAAGTCCCGTTTTTTCGGCGGCAATGTGCAAAAGGGTAGAGGGAAAGGCGCCGGTTTATTATTTCGCGGGCGATTTTAACGATTATGTAAGCCACGAAAATTACAATCGCTTTTTGTTTGCCGAAAGCGTTTACCGGTGGATATCCTACGACCGCCAGGGCGATATAAGCAATTTTTACTGGAATTTTTACAACCCCTTAATGAAAAAAATTCTTAAAGAAATTGAGCCCAAGGCAAAAGCGGAAACGGGTAATAACAAGGCGGAGCGTTTCCGCATTACCGACAGCGGTTTTCAGCTGCTTTCGGGGGATAATTGGGAGGATATGCGAATTAACGCCGTAAGCATTAACGGCTCGGAGCCGGGGCAAAAGGGCTTTTCGCGGAATTATACCTTTTATCAGAATTTAATTGACAAGGCGCTGAAGCTGGGCGCGAACTGTATTTACGCAAAGGATATTCTGCCGCCTGAGTTTTACCGCGCGGTTTATTCCAACAATACAAAATCGGGAGCGGATACGGTTTATATAATACAGAATATTGCCGTAAACGGGGATGAAAACGAGGATAATATTAAAACCCGCTTACAGTCGGCGGTTGACGTTCTTCACGGCAAGGGCACATTTAAACCGAGCGGCAGCGAAGAAACCTCATCATACTTTATTGATGTATCAGCTTATCTGCTTGCGGTTACGTTAAACGCCGAAAACGCGCCCGCAAATATTTCATATTCGGGCAAATATGCCGCCTCCGGCGGAAACGCGGGAATTGCCGCGCTTATGTACGATACGGTGCAGGAGCGCGCAGCAGGGCAGTACGGCAGCACCGTGCCGATAGGCGTTTATTGCGATAAATCGCTTATAAAGGGCAGCGAAACGGCGGGCGATGGTGCGTATTCGCTTGGCGATATAATAAGCGACAAAGCCTGCCGCGAAAATTACGCATTCTTTGCCGTTTCTTACGGAGATGTTAAGGAAGAGGAATTTGAAAGCCTTAACAGCGCGACGGGTAACCGACTGCTGATTTCGGGGCTGGGCGCAAACTCTGCAAACGGTCAGGGCGACAGAGCCGCCGTTACCGAAAAAACACAGGGTCAGCAAACTGTGGCTCTGCTTTCGGCGGCGGACAAGGCGGGCGCTGCGGCAGCGGTGGCGGCAGACCTTAACGATGATTGGTCAGCTGTATCCGATGAGCTTTACCCGTTCACGGTGCCGCTTGAAAACAACAGCCTGTGGCAGAATGTAGCCGACCCCGCGCAAACCACGGGGCTTGTGGCGCTTGACTCCGAAGCACCCAAGGAGACGGGAATAAACCTATCGGACGACGACCGCGTTCAGATGCTTTCGCTATCCTCGGGAGCGGGATATTTCTATATATCCGCACAGCTGCTGACCGAGATTGATTTTTCAACCGAGCAGTTCTTTATAGGCATAGATACCTACCAGCGGAATGACGGCGAATACTACTATTCAAAGGACTGCACCCCAACCTCCCTTTCGGGTATGGAGTTTGTTTTACGGTTTGACGGCAAGCAGGAAGCGGGGCTGTACGTTATAAAATCATATGACCGCAGCCGCGGCGCGTATGCTACAAAGGAAAGCTACTCTGGGGATTATAACCTTGTTTCCCGCCTTAAATACGGCGGCTTTACCTCGGGCGATAACCAGTTTTACCAGACCGGCTCTACAATTTATATAAGAATACCCTGGTCATGGCTTAACGTTACAGACCCGTCACAGCGAATTGTTATAAATAACGAGGGCGCTTTATCGGGTCAGGCAAAGACGGTAAGCACAAACGGCGCTATTGTTTCGGTGCTTATAGCCGATAAGCAAACGGGCGACCAGCTTTACCTGTTCCCCGAGAAAAAGGAAGACCCGGCTTACAAAACCTTTAAATGGGCAACCTGGGAAAAGGTGAACTACACCATGCGCGAAAAGGAAAGCTTTGCGCAGATAAAGAAATATTTTGCATCAAAATAAAGGGAGGTGCTAAGGGCTTTGCATTATGAACTGTTTGCGGTGTTAAGCATTATTTTCTGCCTGCTGGTTTTAGGCGGTGAGTATTTGTGGCTGGCAATTCTGGCTAAACGGCAGGAGGACAGCAAAAATAAATACACGGCGGCATCGCAGAAAATTCAGAGTATGGTAGAGGGCATTATTTACAGCCCTACCGAAAACAGCCGCAAAAATGAAACCGAGCTTTTAAAGGAGCTTATGGGAAACGATACAAGGCTTTTTGAAATGATAAGCGCGCAGCTCCTTTTTTGGGAGGAATACGGCGACAGCGAAACCATCGGCAGAAAGGATATGGTTATTGACGGTGTGTATGCGGCGCTTGACCCCGTAAAGCTTTTTTCGGATATTTTAAAATCGGGCGATAAATACAGGGTGGGCTATGCCTGCCGCCGACTTGCCGATTTAGACGCTTATGATTATTTAAACGATATTTACGAGCTTTCAAAGGGTAAAAACCGCAGCATTGCCTACAACGCCGCAATGGCGCTTGCACGTTTGGGATATACAGAGGGCGTGGCGGAATATATTTTAAAAATCCAAAATGATAAAAAGTTCTCATTCCGCATTATATACGAGCTTTTTGCAAATTTCAGCGCGGACAGAGAGGCTCTGGCGGTCGCGGTAATTGAAAAATGCGATGAGTATATGAAAGCGGTTATAATAAAGGCTATTGCACCATACGGTTTTAAGCGCTTTCACCGCCTTTATTCCGAGGGTACCGCTTCGCGGAATACCGATATGCGCATAGCCTGCGTGCGGGCGCTCGGTTTTCTTGCCGACCCGGCAGATGAGCACACGCTGCTCACCGCCGCAAAGGACAGGGAGTGGGTAGTGCGCTCCGCCGCCGTTAAGGGGCTTCAGAAGCTGGGCACCCCCGCGGCAATACAGGGCGTAAAGGAAGCCACAAAGGATAAGGAATGGTGGGTACGCCAGGCGGCGGCGTATTCGCTTATTGATATGAACGTAAATATTTCGGAAGTTGAGGATGTGCTCGGCGGGTACGATAAGTATGCGTCGGACGCGGTTAAATACGCGCTTTACCGTTCGGTTAATTTAAAGGAGGATTAAGTTTGAATTTCATAACCTATGTACGCTACTTTATATCCTTTTTTAACTGGTTTTGCATGGCATTTACCATTATTCTGAGCCTGATATACATAATTCAGCTCATAATTTCGTTTGTGCGGGTGCGCAAAAACGATAAGGCAAGGCAGTCAAACGACTACGGAAGATATGTTTCAAGCGAAAATCTTTTACCCATTTCTTTGCTTATACCGGCGTATAACGAGCAGGAAAATATTGTTTCAAACATAAAATCGCTTATGAAAATAGATTACCCGCAGTTTGAAATTGTGGTTGTGAACGACGGCTCGACCGATAAAACTCACGAAAAAATTGTGGAGACCTTCGGGCTTTATAAAATCGAATCCGCCGTAAAAACCTCAATACCCACAAAGGAAGTCCGCGGGGTATACTATAACATAGAGTACCCAAACCTTATTTATGTTGATAAGGAAAACGGCGGTAAATCCGACGCGCTGAACGCAGGGATAAATATATCCTCCTACCCGCTTTTTGCCTGCCTTGACGCGGATTCCCGCATTGAGCCGGACGCGCTTTTAAGACTTTCGGTTGAGTTTCTTAAAAATACCGATACGGTTGTGGCGGGCGGACTTGTGCGCATTGCAAACGGCTTTAAAATACGTGACGGGCGGGTAAGCGGCTTTTCAATGCCGCAGAAAATGATAGAGCGCTTTCAGATTGTGGAATATTACCGTTCTTTCCTCTCGGGCAGGGTAAGCTGGGGCGCCACAAACTCAATGCTTATAGTGTCGGGCGCGTTCGGCGTTTTTAAAAAACAGGCGGTAATTGAGGTGGGCGGTTACAAGACCAACACAATAGGCGAGGATATGGAAATTGTAGTGCGCCTTCACAAATATATGCGCGCAAACAGGCGCAAATATAAAATAATATTCTGCGAGGACGCGGTGTGCTGGACGCAGGGACCCATGTCGGTAAACGATATACGCAGTCAGCGCAGGCGCTGGCAGATAGGCTTGCTTGATACGCTGCTTGCGCACAAGGGGCTTTTCTTCAACCCGCGCTACGGCAGCGTGGGGCTTGCGGCAATACCCTATAACTGGGTGTTTGAGCTTTTCGGAGCGGTGGTTGAGGCGCTCGGCTATTTCATAATTCCGTTTTCGCTTTTAATGGGCGAGCTTAATATGTTCTTCTTCACAATTTATTTTCTGCTTGCCGTGCTGCTCGGCGTTATACTTTCAATGGGCAGCCTTATTTTGGAGCAATACACACGAAGATCGGTTATGAGCGCAAAACAGTGCCTGTCATTATCGCTTTACGCCGTTCTTGAAAACTTCGGTTATCGGCAAATGATAACCCTTTTCCGCCTGGAGGGCATTTTAAAATACCGAAAGCTCAGAAAAACCTGGGGCAAAATTAAAAGAAAGGATGTTGAGCAATGAAAAAGGTCGTTATTTCGGTCGTGGCAACGCTTTTGGTGCTTGTCTGCCTTGCTCAAACCGGACTTCTTGAAATATTCGGAATACACGGAATTTCCTTTTACACAAAAAAGAAAGAAAAGGACTCGTCTGCCGGCGGCGCCGAAAGCTACACCGATAATCAAACCGGCATAAGCTTCCGCTTTAAAGCGGAAGGCGATTATTTCTACATTTACGAAAGCGGCGACTGGAAACAGATGTTCATGCGCGGCGTTAATATAGGCGCAACCGAGCCGGGGCTTTTCCCGGGAGACCTGACGATATCCTACGATACCTATTACCGCTGGTTCGGCTATATAAGCGAAATGAACTGCAACTGCATACGAATTTATACCCTTATGCCGCCGCAGTTTTACCAGGCGCTTGGGGACTTCAATAAAAAGGCGAAAAACAAGCTGTATCTTTACCAGGGCATATGGGTAAACGAGGAGGATATAGAGCGTTTATCCGATACCTACGCCGAAAATGAAAAGATACTGAACGATTTCATGACTGACGCGGTAAACCTTGTAAACGTAATTCACGGCAAGGCAAAAATTGCCGAAACCGCGGGTGAGGCATACGGAACGTACAACACCGATGTGTCGCCATGGCTTGTAGGGTGGATTATAGGCATTGAATGGGACCCGAATTTTGTTATAAATACCAACAACCAGCACCCCGATAAAAAGGATTACGACGGCGAGTATTTGTATACGCAGACCGCTTCGCCCTTCGAGGCGTTTTTGTGCCGCGTGGGAGACGCGCTTATAAAGCACGAGGCGGAAACCTACAAATTTCAGGTTCCGCTTGCTTTCAGCAACTGGATAACCACCGACCCGCTCACCCACCCGAACGAGCCGCACTTTGATGAGGATAAGGCTACCGTAAACACCGAAAACGTAAAGTGCCGCAATTTCGGACCGGGAATGTTCGCTTCTTACCATATTTATCCCTATTATCCCGACAGTCTGAATTACCAAGAGGATTACCTTGAATACACCGACGACAGCGGAAAGGTGAACACCTACGAGGCGTATTTAGAGGATTTAAAGCTGGCGCACACCGTGCCTATAATCGTGGCGGAGTTCGGTATTCCCACCTCACGCGGTATGGGGCACGAGAGCGTTATGGGCTATAACCAGGGTATGGTGGACGAAACCGCGCAGGGCGCTATGCTTATAGATATGCTCGGCAGTATTGAAAACGCGAAATATGCCGGCGGAATTGTGTTCACCTGGCAGGATGAGTGGTTCAAGCGCACCTGGAATAACGTTATGTTTGATATAGCCGATCGCCGCCCTTACTGGTCGAACATTCAAACGACCGAGCAGTGCTTCGGGTTGCTGGCGTTTGACCCAGGTAAAGAGAGTATGGCGGCATATGTTGACGGGGACGTATCCGAATGGAAAAACACACAGCCCACCGTTACCACCGGGCAGGGCAAGCTTTATATAAAGAGTGATGAAAGATACCTGTATATAATGCTGGACGCGGGGAACTATGATTTTGAAAAGGATACGCTGCTTATTCCGATAAACACCATTGCCGACCAGGGCAACCTAAAAGCCGCGCAGTACAACGCCGAGTTTGATACCGCCGCCGATTTTCTGATTTATATAAACGGTAAGGATAATTCGCATATTTATGTAGACCGTTATTATGATGCGTTCAATTACTACTTCCTTGAGTCAAAGAAATTAAGCGATATTAAGGCGGAGGAAAACGCGGGAGTTAAAAACAGCGGTATGTTTGATATAATGCGGCTGTGCTACGGCTATAATTTGACCGTTAAGGGGACAAATCAGGTTGTGCCCGATAAGGCTTATGAAACCGGAAAGCTGCGCTACGGAAACGGCAATCCCAAAGCGCAGGAATATAAATCGCTTTCGGATTTTTACTTTAAAAACGGCAAGCTTGAAATAAGAATACCGTGGCAGCTGCTCAATGTAATGGACCCCTCGGGCAAGCAGCAAATATCGGATTTTCGTAAAACGCAGGTAATATCGCCGCAGGCGTACCAAAGCTTTGATTTCGGCTTTGCTTACCGCACGGGCACCGAAAGCCTTAAAATCACTCTCGGCGGCAGCTATGAATATAACGGCTGGAATACCCCCACATGGCACGAAAGGCTGAAACCCGCATATTACGAGCTGCAAAATTATTTTAAGAAATTCACGGAGAAAAAATGAAAAAAATAACCTCGCTGCTGCTTATTTTCACGCTTATATTCTCATTATCGGGCTGTAAAAGCCCGGTAATAAACAAAAAAAGCCAAAGTGAATTTTCGTTTCCGACCGATAGCGTAAAACCACCGCAGGGCGATAATGATTTTGCCTTTTTTACAAATGAAAACGGCTATTTTTACAGCAATATGGGGGAGAAACCGGAGCTTTTTTATATTAAGGGCGTTAATATGGGGCTTACAAGCGCCCTTACCGACCTTAATAACCCGAATGTTTCTTACTCCACCTATACCGATTGGTTTGAAAAAATAAAGCAGATGAACGCGAACACCGTGCGGGTGTTTACGGTTATGAACCCCGATTTTTACAGGGCGCTTTACGATTTTAACAGCCGTAATGCAGAGTCGCCGCTCTATCTTATTCAGGGCATATGGTTTTCCGAGGATTTAATGTACGAGCTGACCGACGCGCTTGAAAGCGACGAAATTATTATAAACGCCTTTAAGCGCTCGGCTAAAGAAACGGTGGATATTGTTCACGGCAACAGCGATTACACCGTTTACGGCAAAATTTCCCCCGCGGTATACGATAAGGATATTTCAAAGTATGTGGTGGGATATATACTGGGGCTTGAATACCCCGCCGATTTTGTGGCGGAGACAAATGCCTCGCACCCTAAGCAAAACAGCTTTTCGGGAAAATACCTTTACACCGCGAAAAACGCGTCGCCCTTTGAGGCGTTTTTGTGCGAGGTGGGGGAAAGCCTTATAAGCTTTGAAACCGAAAGCTATTCGCACCAGACCCCCGTTGCGTTTTTAAACTGGCAAACGCTTGATACGCTCACCCACTCTAACGAGCCGTTTGAGGAAGAGGATTCTCAATTGGTCAATACCGAAAATATACTGAAAACCGAAAAATACGCTCCCGGGCTTTTCGCCGCGGTTGACGTTTACCCATATTACCCCGAATTTATGAACTACCAAAAGGAATACCTTGACTACCGCGATGAGAACGGACGGCAAAACACCTACCGCGCGTATTTAAAGGCGCTTAAAACGCAGTATACCGTGCCTGTGCTTATTGCGGAATACGGGCTTTCCACCTCGCGCGGGGTGGCGCATAAATCGGTTATGGGCTATAATCAGGGCGGACTGACAGAGGAAGAGCAGGGAAAATACTGCGCCGATATGACCCGCAGCATAGCGCTTGAGGGCTACTGCGGCGGCTTGCTTTTCTCCTGGCAGGACGAATGGTTCAAGCGCACCTGGAACACGGTTATGTATTACCCCGATAACCCGACCGACAGAACGCGTAACCTTTCCTCTGCCGAGCAGGGCTACGGCATGTTAAGCTTTGAAACCTCGGTTGCTTACCCCGACGGCGATTTTACCGAATGGGATAATGTAAGCACCGTAAACGGCACGAGCCTTAAAGTGCAGTATGACGCCGAGTATATGCACATTTATATAGACCTGCCCGCGGGCTTTGATTTTGAAAAGAAAGTTTATTACGTTCCGATTTCGGTTTTGGGCACGGGCAGCGCTATGAGCCGCAGTAACGGGCTTACGTTTGATAAAAGCTGCGATTTTCTGCTTAAAATAAACGGAAAAGAAAATACGCGCCTTTTGTGCGACGCGTATTACGACCTGTTCAATTACAGATATTCGGTTTTGAAAAAGGTTGTTGAGGGTAAAGCGGCGGTTAAAAACAGCGGGGAATATGTTAAAATAAACACCCTTGTTTCAAACGAGATGTATTTACCCGACGATAAAAAGACAATTCCGCCGCAGTATTACGAAAGCGGACTTTTAAAATACGGCAACGCAAACCCCGAGAGCGGCAATTACGACTCGCAGGCGGATTTTTATTTTAAAAACGGAAAGCTGGAGGTGCGCATTGCCTGGTATCTTTTAAACGTTGCAAACGCAAGGCTCGGCATATGTATAGGCGAGCTTAATAAAGAGGAAATAGGCTTTATTCCGTTTTCGGATATTTACGTCGGCTCGGGCAGCGGCGGTGAAATAAAAATGTTTTCCGCCGCGTTTCGTCCCCTCGGGAATATAACCGTTAAAACACGGCTTAAAAAATCATATAAGGCAATGCAAGGTGTTTTTGCCGAAATCAGTTAAATTCATTCATAGCGCCGTCGTACAGCATATAACGCGTAACAGTGAAATATGCGGGCGGCGTTTTTGTTTGCTCAAAAAACGCGCTCATAATAAGCGAGGGGTTAAGGCTGCCGTTATTTCCCGCCGCCAGAATAAATTGCGCGGTGCTGCCTGTAAGCTCAAAGGATTTTATGTTGGGTATAATATCAAAATCCTTTGTGCCGCCGCGTTTATCCCGCTTTTGGCAAATAACGCTTTTCTGTGATAAAAATTTTTCAAGCTCGGGAAAAATTTCTGCACTGTCAAATTGCAGGCGGAAGCCCGCAAAGCAAATATCCTTTGTGGGCAAACAGGGCTCTGCTGCGCGAATAAACTCAATACCGGGAACCGACACGCCGTTAAGCCTTTGGGGCAAGGTATCTAACGGGTAATTATCGTCTGTTAAGCGTATGTCAATTATCTCATACAGCCCCTCAAAGCCTAATGACAGCGGCACGGCATAGTTAATATAAATTCGCTGATTAAAGCCCTCGGTGTACCACACGGGAATATCCGCCCGCATAATAATGCGGCTCATAAGGCGGTTCATATCAAGGTGAGAGACGAACTTCATTCGGTCGGTTTTGGTGTAAAAAATTCTAACGTTTTTCAAAGCAGACGCCCTCCCCATAGCGCGCGGCGCCGCACGCCGAGCATTTTTCGCGGCAGTTGGGCGTGGTAATGCCCGCGTGCGCCGCCTTGTTTTCGGATATTAAAAAGTTCTTTGAAACGCCGTAATCAAGGTGCTCCCACGGCATAATTTCATCATATGCGCGTCGGCGGGATGTATAAAAATCGGGGTCAATGCCGCACTCCTTAAAGGTTTCAAGCCATTTTTCAAGGCTGAAATATTCCGACCAGCTATCGAACTTGCAGCCCTTTTTAAACGCCGCCTCAATAACTGCGGATAACCGCCTGTCCCCTCTTGCTAAAACACCCTCCATATAGCTTGTTGCCGAATCGTGCCAGCTTATGTTTACCTTGCGGTTTTTATTGCAGCCACGCAGGTAATACTGGCGGCGCTCGGTTTCCTCTTTGGAAATTTGCGGTTCAAACTGAAAGGGCGTAAAGGGCTTGGGTACAAAGGTGGAAACGCTTATTGAAACCGAAACAGGCTTGCCCTTGGGTTTGTTTTCCTGGTGGTAATAAAGGTCTACTATTTTCTGTCCCAATTCCGCAATGCCCTCTAAATCCGCGTCGGTCTCTGTGGGCAGCCCCAGCATAAAGTACAGCTTTACCGCCGTATAGCCGCCCTCAAAGGCGGTAAGGCAGGTGCGGAAGATTTCGCCCTCGGTAACATTTTTGTTTATAACGTCGCGCAGCCTTTGCGTGCCCGCCTCGGGCGCAAAGGTAAGCCCGCTTTTTCTTATGTGGTTGGTCTTTTGCAAAAGCTCCTTTGAAAAATTATCAATTCTCAGCGACGGCAGCGAAAGGCTTATGTGCTTAGGCTCCGTCCATTCAAGCATTTTTTCGAGCATAGGCTCTAATTTTGTGTAGTCGCTGGTGCTGAGCGATGAAATTGAAATTTCATCATACCCCGTATTTTTGCAGGTAGCTTTTGCCTGCGCGTTTATAACATCCACGCTTTTTTCGCGCACGGGGCGGCAAATAAAGCCTGCCTGACAAAAGCGGCAGCCGCGAATACATCCGCGAAAAATTTCCTGCACGGCGCGGTCGTGTATAACCTCAATAAATGGAACAACAGGCTTTGCGGGGAAATAGCAGGTATCAAGGTCGTTTATAATTCTCTTGCGTATTTTGGCGGGCGCGCCGTCAAGCGGGGTTATCGCTTTCACGGTGCCGTCGGCATTATAGCTTACATCATAAAGCGAGGGTACGTATACCCCCTCAATTTGGGCGGCGGCGCGCAAAAATTCGCGTTTGCTCCTGCCCTGCTTTTTATACTCCTTGTAAAGGTCTATAACCTCTAAGTCAACCTCCTCGCCTTCGCCCAAAAAGAAAAGGTCGAAAAAGTCGGCTATCGGCTCTGCGTTGCTGCAGCAGGGCCCGCCCGCCACCACAAGGGGAGAAAGCTCTGTGCGGTCGGCGGCGCGCAGCGGCACGCCCGCAAGGTCGAGCATATTTAAAATATTGGTGTAGGACATTTCGTATTGCAGCGTAAAGCCTATGAAATCAAAATCGCGTATACTGTCGCGGCTTTCAAGCCCGAAAAGCGGAATGTTTTTTTCGCGCATTATTTTCTCAAAATCCTCGCACGGGGCAAAAACGCGCTCGCACCAAATATCGTCGCGTTCGTTAAATTGGGAATAAAGTATCTTTATTCCCAAATGCGACATTCCTATTTCGTATGTATCGGGAAAGCAGAAGGCAAACCGCACGTCCACCTTGTTTTTGTCCTTTACAACGCTGTTTATCTCGCCGCCCGAATATCTGCCTGGCTTTTGCACCGAAAGCAGCAGTCTTTCAAATTCTTTATCGTCCATTTTTTATCTCCGTATTTTTGATACATCTATTTTACAATATTTCATCCGTTCTTTCAACTACATTTTAATAATGCTTATAACAATAAGGTAAAGCGCCGTTATAAAAAGCGAAATATTCACTTTACCGTGAAAGCAGAGGTGAACCGCGGCGAAAAGCACCGCCGCAGCAAGTGATAAATTTATTATACGCATTATAAGCACGGATTTTTCAGGCGTTCTTTTACAGGTGAGCAGTGAGAAAAGCACCGTTCCGCCGTCAAGCCCCGTTACGGGCAGCATATTGAAAGCAAAAACCAAAAGGTTTATAAGCGCGCACACAAGCACAGGCTCGTTTTTGTAGGCGAGAAAATTAAACCAAAGCGTAAAAAACAACACTAAATTAACCGCGGGTCCCGCAAGCGCCACGGCAATTTCCTTTTTGCGCGAGCAGCCGAACGCGGTGGTTATTTCCACCGCCGCTGGTACAAGGCGCACACGTTTAGGGGAGCAATCGAGTATCCACATGGCAAGCAAATGCCCGCCCTCGTGCATTACAACCGCAAAGATAAGGGGCAGGGCATAGCCCGTCCTGTCAAACGCGAGCATTGCGGTAATAACGGCGGAAAACAAGAAAGAAACGTAAAATTCCGTTCCCAAAAGCTTAAACCTCAACTATGTCACCGCCCGCCGTTTCAATTACTTCCTTTATGTCGGTCTCGGCGCAAAGGGACGCGCCGTACCACTTCTTAACCTCGGCGTAGTAATCCTTAAAAAAATATTTAAGCACTGTCAGGGTCAGCAAAAATATTAAAACCGCCGCCGCCTCGGCAATTATAATTCCGGCAATACCCGAGGCGCTTATTTTTTCGTTTTCTTCCATAATTCCAACTCCCTTATTTAATGTATATCTTAGGGAGTGAAAAATAATACCATTAAGCTGATTTAAAAGCATAGAATACGCTTGTCCGCCGTATTTAAAGCGGCGGACAAGCGTATTATGAATATAGAAAAATTACATTTTGCAAACCGTAAAGCAGTAATGCCCGTTTGAAAGCGCAATATGTGTCTGCTTATCGGCCAGTGCGTAGCCGCAGGGCAGGCGCAGTGTGCCGGAAACACCCTCGGGCACGGTAATTTCAAGCATAATTTCTTTGCCGGTTTTTTCAAAGCCGCAGGAAAGCCTGCCTTCTTTGAAATCATAATATGCGCCGGCAGAAGAAATTTGCGGAATAAATCCGGGTGAAATTTCAAAGGAGGAAATATTTGAAAGCGTTGGGTTTACCTTTATTCCGGCTATATTTTGCAGCATCCAGCTTGAAATATCCCCCATAAAGTGGTGGTTCTGCGAATCCCCGCCCTTATCGGTGGGAACAAAGTTTTCCCACAGCGAGGTGGCGTTGTGCTCAACCCAGTAGCCGTAGCAGCTTTCCGATTTGCCTGTAATAATTTTATATGCAAGTTCGGTTTCACCCGCGGCGGTAAGCGCATGGAAAATATAGCGCAGCCCTATCATTCCGCAGGTGTTTATATCGCCGTCGCGGTGCACGATTTCAACAAGCCTTTTACGCGCCGCGGGAATCTCGTCCTTTTCAAAAAGCCCCCTGCAAAGCGCCACAGCCTGTGAGGTCTGGTGGTCGCCCGCCACGGTCATAGTGTTAAAATCAATTAAATTACTGCGGAAAGCGGCGCGCAGCTTCTGTGCGTATTCCCGTGCAAGCTCCGCCTCCTTTTCAAGCCCTGCTTTTTCAAAAAGAAATGCTGCCTTGGCACCTATATCATAAAGCTCGGCGGTTGAGGTTACCGCAAGGGGCGTGCTCGGCATACCGTCCTTATCGGGGAACGGGTCGCACCAGTCTCCCAGTCCGAATTCTGCCAGGCCCTTATCGTTTAATCGGGTAAGGGTGTATTTGAAGTATTTTATAATCATATCGGCGTTATCACGTATAACCTCGGTATCGCCGTCAAATTTATAAATAAAGTAGGGCAGATTTACGCAAACCGCGTCCCATGCGGGGCCGTTGCCCCATTCAAAGCCCCAGCCACCCGTGGGAACTATTCCCGGCAGGTTGCCGTCTTTACTCTGAGCGCAGCGTATGTTAAGCAGCCATTCCTTTAAAAGCGCCGTCATACGGAAGCCGAGCAGAAAATGCTCTGATGAAACGCTGGCGTCGCCCGTCCAACCGTTTTTCTCGCGGTGCGGGCAATCCGTCGGGAAATAGAAGAAATTCGCGCGGTCGCTGCGGCGGCTGTACTCAAACAGCTTATTAAGCGTATCGTCAGAGCAGTTAAACCCGCTGCGCGTCTCCATTTCCGATGACTGCTCTATAAGCACAAGAGTGTCGTCTGTTATTTGGTCGGCATTAAGCCCCTCAACGTAGGCGTATCTAAAGCCGTCATACTTAAATACGGGGGTAAAGCTTTCATCACCGCCGCGGCATATGTACTCGTCAACCTGACCGTATTCAAGATATTTCTCATATATCCCGTCAGCGCGCTTGAAAAGGGTTGTTCCCACGGTTATGCCGCCGTCAAGCTTTCTTTCCGCGTGGCGAACGGTAATTTTCTGCCCCGCAACACCGTTTATGTGTAGCCGTGAAATGCCGGCGGTATTAACCCCGAAATCAAAAACATACACGTTGCTGCGCACTGTATCAGGCTCGGGCTTTGAGGCGTCGGCGGTTGTTTCGTAATCAAACGGCAGGCTGTCAAAATGCTCCACCGAAACGGGCTTTATTTCGCGCAGCGTAACAATAGGCGGCACGGTGCAAAGGCGCGCCTTGCCCTTTGGTGTTTCGCTTTTTTCGGCAAAGCTCCAGCCGCTGTCGTCAAAATCGGGCAGGCTCCACCCGGGAATTTCAAGCCGTGCGTCATAGCGGCAGCCCATGCGCAGCTCGTCAAATATAACAGGCGACGCGTGCGTCTTAAAGCTTTCGTCAGCCTCAAAGCAAAGCTCCTTGCCGCCGCCCTCTGCTTTAAAGGTAAGAGCCAGGCAAACAGGACCCCTGCTTTCCATTTTTTCAAAGTCCCAAACAAACCCGCCGAACGGATTGCGGAAGCCGTTGCCCAGCTGCACGCCTATAACGTTTTTGCCGTTTTTAAGCAGGGCGGCAATATTATATAAATCATAATAGCATATATCGCCCGTATTGCTGATGTAGGGCGCCAGCGCACCCTTGGTTATTTCGGTTCCGTTTATCCAAAGGCGGTAAAAACCGAGACCGCATATTAAAATTTCTGCCTTTTCAGCTGTGAAATCAAGCTCAAATTCCTTTCTGAAATAAGGCGAAGGAATATGCCTGTCAAAATCACACATATCGCCGTTTGCCCGAATAAATTTGCTGGAAAAGTTCATTTCTGTTCCTCCGTTTTTCATAATAAAAAAGCGGACACATTGAAAAACTGCAATGTATCCGCTTTTGAGCCGAAATATAAATGTATAAAGATAGATACCGGCAGACATAATATACATTAAAATAATAAAAATCGGCAAATGCCTTTAGGTGTTTGCCGATTTTTGGCGCGCTGAAGAAGATTCGAACTCCCGACCTTCTGGTCCGTAGCCAGACGCTCTATCCAGCTGAGCTATCAGCGCGTGTACCTGTTTTTAGACTGCCATAGTATAATATCACATTATGATAATAAAATCAAGTGTTATTTTTAATTTTTTCAAATTCTTTTTAAATAAAAGAAAATTGCGGAGAAATAATATAAATATATATATTAAAGGAAAAGGTGATAGGATTGACAGGAAAAAGAATACTTTCGGTGCAGGGCTTTGAGCTTATGGATTCACGCAGTAACCCGACGGTAGGCGCCAGGGTGATATTAGAGGACGGCAGCTGCGGCTTTGCAATATCTCCCTCGGGTGCGTCAACAGGCGCTTATGAAGCGCACGAAATGCGTGACGGCGATTCCGCTCGCTACGGCGGCAAGGGAGTTTTAAAGGCGGTTTCGGCAATAAATGAAATAATAGCCCCCGCGCTTAAGGGCATAGCGGCAGATGAGCAGCGCCTTATTGATAAAACAATGACCGAGCTTGACGGAACCGAAAACAAAAGCAGATTGGGCGCAAACGCTGTTTTAGCGGTATCATTAGCGGCGGCAAAGGCGGCCGCTGCGCATTACGGCTTGCCGCTTTACAGGTATATAGGCGGAATTAACGCCAAGGTAATGCCCAGACCCATGATGAACATTTTAAACGGCGGTGCGCACGCGGCAAATAATATTGATATTCAGGAATTTATGATAATACCCTTTAATATTTGCTGCTTTTCCGAGGGCTTGCGCCGCTGCAGTGAGATATACCACGCTTTAGGCTCTATTCTCAAAAGCCACGGAAAAGCAACCGGTGTGGGCGATGAGGGCGGCTTTGCGCCCGACCTTGAATCGGACGAGGCGGCGATTGAGCTTATTATAGAGGCAATAGAAAAAGCGGGATATACCACCGAAAATACAAAAATAGCGCTTGACGTTGCCTCAAGCGAGTGGTATTCGGGCGGCGAGTATTTGCTGCCGAAAAGAAATATTAAAATGACAGCCGACAGCCTTATAGATTATTATGAAGGTCTGGCGGCGAAATACCCGATAATATCTATTGAGGACGGCGCCGCCGAGGAGGACTGGAACGGCTGGAAAAAGCTTACCGATAGGTTAGGCAAGCGTATGCAGTTGGTGGGTGACGACCTTTTTGTGACAAATGTAAGGCGCTTTAAAAAGGGTATAGCCGAGGGAGCGGGAAATTCAATACTTGTAAAGCTTAATCAAATAGGCACCCTTTCGGAAACGCTTGACGTTGTGGAGCTGGCGCGCGAAAACGGCTATACGGCGGTTATCTCTCACCGCTCGGGAGAAACCGAGGATACCACAATAGCCGACCTTGCCGTGGCGCTGAACGCAGGACAAATTAAAACCGGAGCGCCCTGCCGCACCGACCGCGTTGCAAAGTACAACCGCCTGCTTATAATAGAAAACGAGCTGCAGCAGGAAAATAAGTAAAAATGCATATGAGCGTGCCGCTTTTTCGGCACGCTCATACATATTTCATAAAAGCTATTAAAGCAAATCCTTATTGTAGTGGGCTCTTTCCCCGCCGATAAATTTCGGGCGCACTCTTGCCGCAAGCACACGCGCCTTGCCTATATAATCATTTTCAAGCCTTACAGGCACGGCAACCCTTTTAAGGTGCATACCTATAAGCGTAAAGCCTATATCAAGCCCGGCGTCGGCTTTTATTTCCTCAAGTGCCACCGGATCTGAAAACGCGGCGTATGCCGCTGTTGCAAATGAGCCGCCGGCTTTCGGGAACGGCACAACGTTTACAGGCTCGGCATAGGGCGCGGCTTTTCGCTCGCAGATTATTGCGCGGTTTAAATGCTCGCAGCACTGCGCGGCTATAAATACTCCCTTTTCCTCGGCGGCGGCATAAATGCCCGCAAATACCTCCTTTGCGGTATCGGGGGAGGAATCGGTGCCGATTTTCTCGCCTGAAATTTCGCTTGTGGAGCAGCCCACAACCAGTATTTGCCCCGCTTTTAAATTTGCAATTTCTATTATTTCTTTTGCGGCGTTATACGCCTGTTTTTTATAATCCATTTTTATCACCTATACATATTATAACTCTTTTTTATGAAAAAAGCAAAGCACAGCGGGAGTAATGCGGAAAATGCGGCGAAATCCGTCGTCTAAGATCTAATATCTAATATCTAACGTCTGAATTGCCAAATGTTGGTGAAAAATGACGATGAAAAATGCTTGGCTTTTTATTGTAGCAAATATATAATTGTATACAAAGAGACAAGAATATTCGTTTCGGGCTTTTCAGTTCTCGTCAGCCTACGATATTTTGTGCTCCTTATACATATTATAAAACATATTAAACAACCGGTAGTGCCATTTGTCTATTTGCACAAAAACAAGGCGGAATATTTAGCCGCCGCAGACCGGTTATTAACCTCCTAAAGACTTGACAAAGATTTATTTTAATGATAAAATGAAGAAAACCGTTAGTGGCTGAACGTGGCATTGCCGCTTGCGGTAAGCGGCGCCGAAAGGCGGCGTATAAATATTTATGGCGAAAGCCGGTTAGGAGAAAAGATATGGAAAAGATTTTCAAAAAGTCTCTTGCGCTTGTACTTTCGGCAGCCCTTTGCTTAACCGCACTCGTAGGTTGCCTGACCGTATCAGCCGCAGACGAGACAACCACCCCCATTTATGAAATGGTAGGAGCAGAAGGCAAAGCGGGCGAAACCGTAACCGTAACCGCTAAGCTGCAAAACATTGAAGGCATTTGTGCACACCATGTTAAGTTCACATTTGCTAAGGAACTTACGGTTGTATCTATGTATGATGTTACACGTGGTAAGCCGGTCAAATTTGATACTGATGTTGCCGAAGGCGAAAACTTCCAGTTCAAAAAGAGCATTGACACAAACACAGGTGTAACTACTGTTGCAGATGTTAATATTCTTAACTTTGTTAAATCCGATAATACATATGATGAGCATACTCCTTCGCTCACGCTTACTTTCAGCGTTAAAATAGCTGATGGTACTGCCGATGGTAATTATGCGGTTAATGTTACTGCTACTGCTGCTGATCAGGGCGAGGCTTGGGTAAACACCATTGATTTTAGAAATTCTAATGTAGTTGTTAAGAATACAGTTGCGCCGGTTGAATTAGAAGCAAAATTTAACCAATCTGTATCATTTGAAAGCACACTTAGCATAAATGTTTATGTTCTTTATAATGAACAGTGGGCATCCTGCTCTAATTTGTACCTTTCTGCAAAGAAAGAGGATTATTCCAACGGTACTTTAAAATATGTAGAAGACAAAGTTAATGTTGAATCTATGACTCCGGTAACATTAGGTGGAGCAAAAAGATACAGATTTGTATTCAAAGGCTTTGACGCACGTCAGTATGGCGATAAAATTGAGTTTAAGGTCCACGGTGTAGATGCTGATAATAATGAGATTTACGTGTCTTCAAATGCATACACTACTTGTGTGCTGAATTATTGTGCAAGTCAGTTTACTAAGACAAGTGCATCTGTAGCTCAAAAAACTCTCCTTGCTCGTGTCTTGAATTATGGCGCAGAGGCTCAGAAGTTCTTTGGAAGTGGCTACAGACTGGATGCTTTAGTTAATGAATATGAAAGTGTAGCTGCTTATATTGCTGAGTATGCTACTGCAACCCCAGAACACCAGTTTCAATTGATAACAAGGCTGGCACCGGGATTTCTATAAGCAATACTGTTAATTGCACCGACATGATAGAATTGGTTTGCGCGGTTAAATCAGCGGATGTTGCTAGCTATGATATTAACAATTTAAAATTTGTTATTTCGTATGGTTCAAAAGAATTGGTATATAACGGCTCTAACTTTGAGTTAAAGGCAAATGGTTATTATTATGCGTATTGCAGAGATTTAAAGTCTACAGAACTTTCATCTGCCCTTACAATTGCACTTTATAATGGTGATGAACAAATTTCAGTAACAAGAACCTATTCTATAGAATCGTATGCTGCTGGACAAATTGCCAAGCATCCTACTGAAACAAAATATACTGATTTCTATACAGCAATGATTGCGTATGGTGATGCTGCTGTTGTTCGCTTTTCTTAATATGTTTTCATTATAATATAGGTGGTGAGAATAATGAAATTTGAAAAGGCATATGTTGATATCGTTGATTTGAATTGCAATGATGTGGTTGCTACATCGTACACATGCGAAGTTGAAGGCGATTTAGACTAAAGTTCAATTTAAAAGCGGTCACTTAAGAGTGACCGCTTTTAATTAACAATAATGGAGTTTATGTAAGTGAAAGAGATTTGTAAAATTCCACCGGAAATATACGCCTTATTATCAGAACAAAGAATTTTGAATGAAGAAAAATTTCGACTTATACAATTTATAATTGTTTCTGAGGTAGGGGATAGTATTGTTCTTTTTAATAGCTTAACACGTCAAATGGTTTTACTTGATAAAGATGAATACAATAATTTAACTAAACACAGAGAAACATATGACTTTTTAATTAAAAATTGGATTCTTGTACCGGAAAAATTTAATGATATAAAGTTTTATGAGCAAATTTATAATTTGTATTCATTGATTATGCGACAAAATTATATAAACAATTTTATTGTCTTTCCGACAACAGATTGTAATGCCAGATGTTTTTATTGCTTTGAAAGGCAAGCTCAAAAGAAAATAATGTCCAATGACACAGCAGTTGATGTTGCCCGTTTTATGATAGATAAATCAAAGGGTCACGATATCACAATTCAATTATTCGGTGGTGAGCCACTGTGTAACATAGCTGCTATTGATACAATATTTAATTTTTTAAAAGCAAATAATGCTGTATATAAGTCATGGATGATTTCAAACGGGTATTTATTTGATCAAGATTTAATAGATAAAGCGAGAAATAATTGGAATTTGTATAAGGTACAAATCACACTGGACGGTACGGAAAGGGTATATAATCGAATTAAGAATTATATACATGAGGATCCCAATCCGTTTGAACGTGTGATTAGAAACATAAAATTGTTATTATCAGCAGGAATCAAGGTCTCTATACGCTTAAATCTTGATGAACATAATAAGAATGATTTATCCGAACTGATAGATTACCTCAATACCGAATTTGCAGATAATAAATCTCTTTTAAGTGTTTATGTATTTCTTTTATATGATTCTCGAAAAGCAAAAAAAAGAAATGAATCAGAAATAGAGGAACTCACGAATAAACTTACTGAGTTGGAAGATAAAATTAGGAATTACGGCTTAAACTCTAAAAAGAAATTAAGAAGAACATTTAAATATTATTCCTGTCTGGCTGATGCGAATTCAAGTACTACAATATTACCCGATGGCAACCTTGGTAAATGCGACCATTGTTTGGATAGTGGCTACTGGGGAAATATTTATGATTCTAATATTAAAAAAGAAAATATTACTGTATGGAAGGCTTTAAGCGCACGTGATGAAATTTGTCAAACATGCCCGCTATACCCTGAATGTATTCATCTTGAAAGATGTCCTGATTATGATGGCTATAGTTGCACTGAGGAGCGTAAAATGCAAAAAATACAAAATGTCCGTGAGAAAATATTATTCGAGATTGAAAATTTAAAGTAGCGGATAGGGTGGAAATATCCCAATTTTTGTTTCAAAGTACCGTATGGTTTCTAACAACCCCTTCGTCTTTGCCTATGGCAAATCTACCGTCTCGGCTGCCGCCTCGGTCGGTGCTTCTGCTTTGGCAAAGGTGTCCACCGGACACATGCACCCTCTTCAGAGGGAGACAAAATAGTTATCTTTCCATACTGTGGGGAGCAGCCTTCACCAAAGGGCGGCAGGGCAATAGTATCACGGCAAGCACCGGGTAATAATAGGGTTTGTTTGGGTTTAAAATTCACCTGATTTTATGCTCATATAGCATAATGCAGAAATAACTCCAAAATATTCCAAAAAATCTTATAATTCTACTTAACAAATTGAAATTTTGTATTATAATAGAATTAAAGGTTCAGGACGCCTTTTAAAAAAAGAGGAACACAGTTTATATTCCGGCTGTGTTTCTCTTTTATATTAGGCAGGCGCAGCGTGAACCGGAGTATGATCCGGCTCCATTTAGGACAATGGAGGCGATTTTTCATTTCACCTATATTATAGTTTTCAAATTTGTCAAGCACCCGAAAGGGTGTTTTTTAATTATTCGGCTGCGGCGGGGCACTGCTTGCCGGTATGGTCTATTGTGTAGTTATCCTTTAAAATAAGGTCACTTATAAACACAAATTCATAGCCCTGCTCCTTTAGGCATTTAAGTATACCGGGCAGCGCCTCGGGGGTGTGGTCGGCGTCGTTGTGAAAAAGGACTATACTGCCGTTTGTTACATTGCTTGTGACTCTTTTAAAAATACTGTCGGGGGTGGCGCTGTCTTTCCAGTCAAGACTGTCAACCGACCACTGTATAGTTTTCATATTAATGCTGTCTACCGTTTCTATAAGCGCGTTGTCGTAATCGCCGTAGGGCGGGCGCAAAAGCGTGGGGCAAACGCCCGTAATCGTCTTTATTTTGCTGTTGCAGCTTTCAAGTTCATCACGCATTTGCTGCTTTGATAATTGCGGCATATGCGGGTGGGTGTTGGAATGATTTTGCACCTGATGTCCCGCGTCGGAAAGCGCCTTGACAGATTCGGGGTATTTATCCACCCACGAGCCGACAACGAAAAACGTCGCGGGTACGTTGTACTCCTTTAAAATATCTATAAGCGTTTGAGTGTCGTCGTTGCCCCAAGCTGCGTCAAATGAAATCGCAATTTGCTTTTTCTCGGTTTCAACGCAGTAGATAGGCAGCTTTCGGTCGTTTCCGGCAAATGCGGTTGCAGAGCCTATTACAACGGCGATTACCGCAATAAGCGCGCATATGCCGAGCATAAGCTGTTTTTTGGTTATTATAAGAAATCTCATTTTAACGGTCTCCCTTTTGTTTTCTAATAAAGAATATGTATGCCTGCTTGTATACTATTCTTTAAAATTCAACACAGAAATATTTAATTGTCATTGGGCGGAATATAAGGTATAATTATATTGCCAAGGAGAAGAGTATGAAAAATATTGTTGTGGATTTTTCATTATGCAAATATCCTATGGATTTACATAATGAAATGAAAGAAAAGTTGAAACTGCCCGAATGGTACGGCAACAATTTAAGCGCTTTATGGGATATGCTGACAGGTTTTATAGAAACGCCTGTCAGTATAACTGTGATATTTAAGCCTGAAACCAAGGCGGCAGAAAATTTAAAGGAAAATGTTTTGAAAATAATCGAAACCTTTAAAGAGGCGGCAGAGGAAGAAGAAATAGAGTTTAATTGCGATATGTAAAATCAAAGCGCGCAACTTCTTAAAATTTACATATTGGCAATTGACTTTACGGGGCGGTTATTGTAAAATAAATTTGATAATATATTGCTGTACGGCGGAACGGAGATAATACAATATGAAACCTGTTTATAAACGTATACTTTTAAAGCTCAGCGGTGAGGTGCTTGCCGGCGAAAAGGGCGTGGGAATTGATTTTGACAAGGTGCTTGAGGTGTGCGCAAGCGTTAAGGAATGTGTGGATATGGGGGTTGAGGTTGCCATTGTTGTGGGCGGCGGAAACTTCTGGCGCGGGCGCTCCAGCGGCAAAATGGACAGGACCAGAGCCGACCATATGGGTATGCTTGCAACCTCTATAAATGCGCTGGCGCTTGCCGACGCACTTGAGCAGTTGGGCGTCACTGCGCGCGTTCAGACTGCCATTGAAATGCGGCAGATAGCCGAGCCTTATATTCGCAATAAGGCGGTAAGGCACCTTGAAAAGGGCAGAGTGGTAATTTTCGGCTGCGGCACGGGCAACCCGTTCTTCTCGACCGATACCGCCGCGGCTTTGCGCGCTGCCGAAATAGGGGCGGACGTAATATTTAAGGCAACCAATGTTGACGGCGTTTACGACAGCGACCCCAAGCTCAACCCCGAGGCTAAGAAATATGACACACTCTCGCATATAGACGTATTGAAGGACGGATTGCACGTTATGGACAGCACCGCCGCCTCGCTTTGTATGGACAACAGTATTGAAATACTCGTTTTCAACCTTAACGACCCGCATAATATAGTTAAAGCGATAACAGGCGAGCATATCGGAACAATTGTTAAATAATATAGTAGTAAGGAGATTTTGTTTATGAAAGAGTTACTTAAAAATACCGAGGAAAAAATGAATAAAACCGTTGCCGTGCTTGAAAGGGACTATAAGTCGATAAGAGCGGGCAGAGCGAACGTCTCGGTGCTTGACCGCGTTACGGTGGATTATTACGGCTGCCCGACGCCGATACAGCAAATGGCGGCGGTATCTGTTCCCGAGCCGCGCATTTTAATGATTCAGCCGTGGGACGCCACCACCCTAAAGGATATTGAAAAGGCAATTTTAACCTCCGACATAGGTATAAACCCGCAGAACGACGGCAGGGTTATACGCCTTTCCTTCCCCCCGCTTACAGAGGAACGCCGCAAGGATATTGTTAAGGAGGTGCGCAAAGCAGCCGAGGAAAACAAGGTGGCAATACGCAACACCCGCCGCGACGCGATTGAAAAGCTGAAAGCGCTTAAAAAGGCGAACACAATAACCGAGGACGACGTTGCCGACGGCGAAAAGAAAATTCAGAATTTAACCGATAAATTCTGCAAGGAAATTGACGATCTGGCGTCTCTTAAAGAAAAGGAAATAATGGAAATATAATACTTTTGCGGGCATATTTTAATGCCCGCATTTAAAGCAGGTGAAAAATTGGGTCTGTTCGGCAAAAAAGAAAATACTGCGCGCACGCTGCCGCGCCATATTGCAATTGTTATGGACGGCAACGGCAGGTGGGCAAAAAAGCGCGGGCTGCCGCGCTCGGCAGGGCATGTATCGGGCGCTAAAACCTTTAAGACAATAGCGCGCTACTGCAATAAAATAGGGCTTGAATACTTAACCGTTTACGCTTTCTCAACCGAGAACTGGAAACGCCCGAAAGAAGAAGTAGACGGCATAATGAACCTTTTGCGCGACTATTTGAAGGACGCGGAAAATTTTAAGGACGAGAACATAAAGGTGCGCTTTTTGGGCGACCGAACACCCCTTGCAGACGATATTAAGGCGCTTATGCTTAAAAACGAGGACGGCTCAAAGGACGCCACGGGCTTAAACCTTAATATTGCCATAAATTACGGCGGACGGGATGAAATAGTACACGCGGTTAAAAAAATTATTGCCGCGGGAATACCCGAAACCGATATAACCGAACAGCTTATATCGGATAATTTATACACCGCGGGTATGCCCGACCCCGATTTTATTATAAGACCGAGCGGAGAATACAGAACCTCAAACTACCTTTTGTGGCAATCGGCTTATGCGGAATACTGGTTTTCGGATATTCTGTGGCCCGATTTTACCCCGAAGCAGCTTGATAAAGCAATAGAGGACTTTAATCACCGTAACCGCCGATTCGGCGGCGTGTAAAGGGAGCGTAGAAATTTATGAAAACCCGAATTATTTCAGGCGCGGTTATGATAATTATAGCGGCGGCGGTGATAACCTTAGGTATGACGGTAAACCCGCTTTTTATAACCGCCTGCATTGCGTTTTTAGCTGCTGTGGGAATTTACGAGCTTTTGCACAATGCCGCGAAAATTGAGTCTAAAGCGGCAATAATAGGCGCCTGCGCCTATGTGGTGCTTATGGTGTTTGCAATAGACGGCAGCACGGGAGCTCGGCTGCAGCAGGTGTTTGACGGCACGCACAAGGCATATATAAAATTAACCTTTACTTTGGCGCTGAGCGTTATTTACTTTATATATTCGGCTGCGGTAACGCTTAAAAACCACAAGACTTTTGAGCTTTCGCATATCGCCTTTCTTTGCGGTATGCCCATACCCGTGGCGTTTGCGTTCAGCTCGCTCGGCGTGGTAATAAACCATGAGCACGGGCTTTATTACCTTTTTATGCTGCTCAACTTTTCAAGCGTGTGCGACGCAGGCGCGTATTTTGTGGGCAGCACGTTGGGTAAGCATAAGCTTTGCCCGAATATAAGCCCGCACAAAACGATTGAGGGCGCTGTGGGCGGAATAGTATCAAGCGTTATTGTGACATATATTCTGGGCTTTTCTTTCTCATTTGAAAAAAATCTTACAAACGCGGCGCTTTTAACCGTGCCGTTCTGCATTTTGGGTATGATAGGCGACCTCTTCGCCTCTGCCATAAAGCGTGCGGCGGGAATTAAGGATTACGGGAATTTAATACCTGGTCACGGTGGTATACTTGATAGATTTGACAGCATAATTATGACCGCGCCGCTTTTGTATTTGTTTATAGCTTTAGGGGTAATATAATGAAAAGGCTTTCAATTCTGGGCTCTACCGGCTCAATAGGTACGCAGGCGCTTGAAACCTGCGAAAAAAACGGCTGGGAAATAACTGCGCTGGCGGCGGGCAGAAACGTAGAGCTTGCCGAAACGCAGGCGAGAAAATTTAAGCCGCAATTTGTCGCAATGTTTGATAAAGACGCCGCAGCCGAGCTTAAAGTAAAGCTTGCCGATACAGATATTAAGGTATATTCGGGCGAAGAGGGCGTTATTGCCGCGGCGGAGAGCGATTGCGATACCGTGCTTAATTCGGTTGTGGGTATTGCGGGACTGAGACCCACGCTGGCGGCGATAAACAATGGCACTACCGTTGCCCTTGCAAATAAGGAAACACTTGTAACGGGTGGGGAAATTGTAAACCGCCGCCTTAAAGAAACGGGTGTAAGGCTTTTGCCGGTGGACAGCGAGCACTCCGCGATTTTTCAGTCCTTGCAGGGCGCGCCCGAAAATTCTCTTAAAAAAATATTGCTTACAGCCTCGGGCGGGCCGTTTTACGGCAGAAAACGAAAAGACCTTGAAAACGTAACGGTTAAGGACGCGCTTAATCACCCCAACTGGTCGATGGGCGCTAAAATAACCGTTGACTCCGCAAGCCTCATGAATAAGGGGCTTGAGGTTATAGAGGCGGTGCATTTATTCGGCGTTACGGCGGATGAAATTGAGGTTTTGGTGCACAGGCAGAGCATTCTGCACTCGGCAGTGGAGCTTTGCGACGGCGCGGTTATAGCGCAGCTCGGCACGCCCGATATGCGCCTGCCCATACAGTATGCGCTGACCTACCCTGACCGCGCCGACAATGCGTTCCGGCGGCTCAGCCTTACCGATATAGGCACCCTCACCTTTGAAAAGCCCGATACCGAAACCTTTAAGTGCCTGCCGCTTTGCATTAAAGCGATAAACGAGGGCGGGCTGGCACCAACTGCGGTAAACGGCGCTAATGAAGAAGCGGTCGCGCTGTTTTTGCAGGACAAAATCAAGTTTTTGCAGATAGCCGATTTGGTTGAAAAAGCGCTTGCAGAGATTAAAAACAAAAGGGATTTCACATTAGAGGATATTTTTGAGACTGATAAAGCGGCAAGAAAACTTGTAAGAGACAGTATTTTTTAGAATCGGGTGGTTATTATTTCAGCTTTACTTAACGTTTGGAGCAATGTGTGGCCGTATCTTGTGGCTATTGCGCTGTTTTTGATTTTAATTGTAATACACGAATTCGGGCATTTTATTGCCGCAAAGCTTTTGGGCGTTCGCGTAAATGAGTTTGCAGTGGGCTTCGGTCCCAAGCTTTTCTCAAAGCAGGGCAAGGAAACAAAGTATTCGGTAAATCTTGTGCCCCTTGGCGGCTACTGCGCTATGGAGGGCGAGGATGAGGAAAGCGGCGACGAGCGCGCTTTTTGCAATAAAAAGCCGTGGCGGCGCTTTATAATAGTGGCAATGGGCGCCACCTTTAACCTGATTTTGGGGCTTATTATTGTGGCTGTAACCTTAGCGCCGCAAAAAGCGTTTAACTCAACCGTTGTGGCGGAGTTTAAGGAAAACGCGGTAAGCGAGCAATCGGGGCTTAAGGTAGACGATAAAATAATTGAGGTGGAGGGCAGAAAAATTTTCTCCACCTATGATTTAAGCTACGCCTTTACAAATGTTAAGGGCGGCAAAATAGATATGGTTGTAAAGCGCGACGGCGAAAAGGTTGAGCTTAGAGACGTTAAGTTCGATTCTTCCGAAGAAAACGGAATAAGCTATTTAAACGTGGATTTTTACGTTTACGGCATAAGAAAAACCCTCGGCTCATATATTAAGCAAACCTTTGCCACAGCCGCGTCATACTGCGCTGTTGTGTGGCGGTCGCTTATAGACCTGATAAGCGGGAAATACGGCATAAGCGCGGTTTCGGGCCCTGTGGGCGTTACCGCGGCGATAGGCTCGGCGGCAAAGCAAAGCCTTGAAAATTTGCTGCCTATTATGGCGCTTATAACAATAAATCTGGGTATTTTCAATTTGCTGCCCATACCCGCGCTTGACGGCGGCAGACTGCTGTTTATTTTAATAGAAATGATTTTCAGAAAGCCCGTGCCGCAAAAGTACGAGGCGATAGTTCACGCCGTGGGCTTTGCGCTGCTGATAGGCTTTATGCTGCTTATAACCGCAAAGGATATTTGGACGCTGATTGCAGGGTGACATAAAATGCAGGAGTATAAAACAAAAAAGGTATTTGCAGGCGGGGTAGCAATCGGCGGCGGCGCGCCCGTTACGGTGCAGTCAATGCTTAATATACCCGCGCACGATATAGCGGGGAATGTAGAGCAGGCAAAAGCGCTTGAAAAGGCGGGGTGCGATATTATACGCATTTCCGTGCCCGATAAAGAGAGCGTTAAAACGCTGGCGGCGCTTAAAAGCAATATATCAATACCCGTTGTAGCCGATATTCATTTTGATTACAGGCTGGCGCTTGAAAGCGTGGCGGCGGGAGCGGATAAAATAAGAATAAACCCCGGTAATATAGGTGCGGACGATAGGGTAAAAGCCGTTGCAAACGCCTGCAAGGCGGCGGGCGTGCCTATAAGAATAGGGGTAAATTCAGGCTCGCTTGAAAAAAATATTCTGGCAAAATACGGCTCGCCCACACCCCGCGCTATGGTGGAAAGCGGGCTTTACCATATATCATTGCTTGAAAAATTTGATTTTGATGATATTGTGCTTTCTCTTAAAAGCTCAAACGTTGCCACAATGTATAACGCATATGTTTTAGCGGCGGAAAAATGCCGCTATCCGCTGCATTTGGGCGTAACCGAGGCAGGCACCGCGGCAAACGGCACGGTAAAATCCGCCGCCGGTATAGGCGGGCTGCTTTTGCGCGGAATAGGCGATACAATTCGCGTTTCATTAACGGATGACCCCGTGCGCGAGGTTGAAACGGGCAAGCGGCTTTTAAAGGCGCTGGGGCTGCGCACAGGCGGTGTTAAATTCGTTTCCTGCCCCACCTGCGGCAGAACGAAAATAGACCTTATAAAAATTGCGAACGAGGCAGAAAAACGCCTTAAAGACTGTGATAAAAATATAACCGTTGCCATAATGGGCTGCGTTGTAAACGGTCCGGGCGAGGCAAGAGAAGCCGACATAGGCATTGCCGGGGGAGATGGCTGCGGCGTGCTTTTTAAAAACGGCGAGATAATTAAAAAGGTGCCCGAAAGCGCACTGCTTGACGAGCTTTTGGCGGAAATAGAAAAATTATAAACGGAGTGTAAAAAAGTGGGCAAGGCATTATTTTCTCAAATATTCGACAGAGGGCTGTCAGCCGATATTTCGGAAATATTCGGCAGCACCGTTATAGAAAAATGCTCGCTTGATACCGACGAACGCGCCTTAAACGCAGAGCTTAGGGCAGAAAAATACATAACAGCCGAAAGCCGAAACGAGCTTGTAAATCAGCTTAAAAACGCGCTCAAATTAAATGAATGTCATATTTCCTGCGTTTTTTCTGAGGACGCCTTAATACCCGCCGCCTGCGCCGATATTACGGCGGAATTAAAGCTTAAAAACGCCGCGCTTAACGGCTATTTCAACGGCGCGGAATTTAACCTTAATGATAACAACGTTAATATTACGCTTAAATACGGCGGGTATGACACCATAACCGACTGCGGCTTTGAAAACGCCTTTAAGCGCATTATAAAGGAACGTTTCGGGCGGGATATTACCGTTTCGTTTGACGGTCAGCTTGAAAAGGTGGAAATTGACCTGCCGCCCGCAGAGCCTGCACAGCCTGTCAGAAGACCCGAAAGGCAGGCAGCCGAGCCTAGGCAGAGCGCGCCCGCGCGCCCCGCTGCGCCGAAAAAGGAAATTAAATTTGAAAAGAGAGAGGGCAGACCCGATAACGGCATAGTCTACCTTGATAATCCGCAGCAGTTTTACGGCAGGGGCGGCATTTCAAACCACACCCGCGATATGATAAGCATTACGGGTGACGATACCGAAATTGCCTGCTGGGGCGAGGTTTTCGGGCTTGAGACCCGCGATATTAAGACAAAGCGAAATACGGATATGACAATAGTCAACTTCTCGTTCAGCGACCACACAAACTCGCTTAACGCCTCGCTGTTTATTGATACTCACCGTATGGGCGATATAGCCCCCTTAAAGGACGGCGCGTTTATACTTGTAAACGGCTCGTATGAATTTGATAATTACAAAAAGGATTTCGTTGTAAAGCCGCGCGCCATGGCGCTTTTGCAGAAATACACCGAAAAGGACGAGCACGAGGGCGAAAAGCGCGTTGAGCTGCACTGCCACACCAATATGTCCGCAAAGGACGCGGTTTCCTCTGCCGACGCTATTGTAAGGCAAGCCTACGAGTGGGGGCATAAGGCAATAGCCATTACCGACCACGGCGTTGTTCAGGCGTACCCTGCTGCCGCAGGTGCGGTTAAGGCAATACGCAAATCGGGCGGCGATTTTAAGGTTATTTACGGCGTTGAGTCTTACTTTGTGGACGACGTTAATAACGACGTAAAGGATTTAAACGCAAAGCAAACGGCGAAATTCCGCTACCATCAAATTATACTTGTTAAAAACCTAACGGGGCTTAAAAATCTTTATAAATTAGTGTCCGAGGCGCATTTGCACGATTTCCGCGGTAAGCCGCTCACAATGCGCAGTAAACTGGATAAGCTGCGCGAGGGGCTTATTTTGGGCAGCGCCTGCGAGCAGGGCGAGCTGTACCGCGCGATAATTGACGAAAAGCCCGAGGATGAGCTTTTAAGAATTGCCGATTATTACGATTACCTGGAAATTCAGCCCCTCGGCAACAACGCGTTTATGGTGCGCGAGTCATCATACCCCGATAAAAAGGATAAGAAGACGGGAGCGGTTATACCCAACCGCTTTAAAAAGGTTACCGATTTTGAGGTTATAAAAAGCTTTAACCGCAAGGTTGTTGAGCTGGCGGACAAGCTGGGCAAGCCCGTTGTAGCCACGGGCGACGTGCATTTTCTTAAAAAGAGCGACGATATAATACGTAAAATACTTATGGCGGGGCAGGGCTTTGACGATTTTGACAATCAGGCGCCGCTGTACCTTAAAACGACCGACGAAATGCTTGCCGATTTCGATTACTTTGGTGAGCGCGCACGCGAATTTGTAATCGATAACCCGAATAAGATAGCCGATATGGTAGACGGCGACGTGATACCCGTGCCCGACGGCAACTATCCCCCTGTAATTGAGGGGTCGGACGAACTGCTGCACGATATTTGCTGGGATACCGCCCACAGAACCTACGGCGAAAATCTGCCCGAGGTGGTTGAAAAGCGCCTTGAAAAGGAGCTTAACTCCATTATCAACAACGGGTTTTCAATAATGTATATTTCGGCGCAAAAGCTTGTGGCATACAGCGAGGAAAACGGATATTTAGTAGGCTCGCGTGGTTCGGTAGGTTCTTCCTTTGCCGCTACCATGGCGGGCATTTCCGAAGTCAACCCCCTGCCGCCGCACTATGTTTGCCCAGAGTGCCGGTACAGCGAGTTTTTCCTAAAGGGCGAGGTAGGTTCGGGCTTTGACCTGCCCGAAAAAAAGTGCCCGAAATGCGGCGCTCAGCTTAACCGCAACGGGCACGATATTCCGTTTGAAACGTTTTTGGGCTTTAAGGGCGATAAGGTGCCTGATATAGACCTTAACTTTTCGGATGAATTTCAAAACTCGGTGCAGAAATACACCGAAACGCTGTTCGGCAGTGAAAACGTGTTTAAGGCGGGTACCATTTCAACGGTTGCCGAAAAAACCGCTTACGGCTTTGCAAAGGCTTATGCCGAGAAAAAGGGCATAACCTTAAGCAACGCGGAATTAAACCGCCTTGCATCGCTCGTGGAAAAGGCGCAGATAAAGCAGACTACGGGTCAGCACCCGGCGGGTATGATAATCGTGCCCAAAACCAACACAATTTACGATTTCTGCCCCATCCAGCACCCGGCGGACGACGTTAATTCCGATATTATAACCACGCATTTCGATTTCCACTCAATTCACGATACCATACTAAAGCTTGACGAATTGGGTCACGTTGTGCCTACTACATATAAATATCTTGAGGAATATACAGGTATACCCGTAAACGACGTTTCAATGAGCGACCCCGACGTTTACAGCCTGTTCACCTCAACCAAGGCGCTGGGCGTTGAGCCGGACGAAATAGATTCAAGAACCGGCACCTACTGTCTGCCCGAGTTCGGCACAAAGTTCGTGCGCGAAATGCTTATCGACTGCCAGCCCAAAAACTTTTCCGATTTATTGCAGATTTCGGGTCTTTCACACGGTACGGACGTTTGGCTCGGCAACGCAAAGGACCTTATTGATAACGGCACCTGCACGATTTCCGAGGTTATAGGAACGCGTGATAACATAATGGTGTACCTGATTCATAAAGGGCTTGAAGAGGGCAGAGCCTTTAAAATAACCGAGACCGTGCGTAAGGGTCTTGTAGCTAAGGGTAAGGTTTCGGCTGAAGACTGGAGCGCTATGGAGGACGATATGCGCTCGCACGGCGTGCCCGAGTGGTACATTGAAAGCTGCCACAAAATAAAGTATATGTTCCCTAAAGCTCACGCGGCGGCTTATGTTATTTCGGCACTGCGCCTTGCCTGGTACAAGGTGCACCGCCCGCTTGAATTTTACTGCGCTTACTTTACCGCCCGCCCTGAGGATGTGGACGTGCCCACCATAATGCAGGGTAAGCAGGCGGTAAGGCAGTATTTGCAGAATATTAAGGCAAAGGGCAAGGAAGCCAGCAAAAAAGAGCTTGACGTTTACAATAATATGCTTATATTCAACGAGATGATGTCCCGCGGAATAGAGGTTCTGCCGATTGATATAAAGCACTCGCACGCTATGAAATATCTGCCCGAAAACGGAAAGATGCGCCTGCCGTTCGGCGCGCTTTCGGGCGTGGGCGAAAAAGCGGCATACTCTATTTACGAGGCGGCGCAGAAGGGCGACTTTGTATCGCGCGAGGATTTCCAGATAGAGGCGGGCGTTTCCAAAACCATTATTCAGAATTTGGCGGACTTAGGCGCTATGAACGAATTGCCCGATACCAACCAGATTTCTATGTTTTAATTTTACTTAATCGGCGGTGATTTATTATTATGAAGCAAGGAATAAGCCTTAAAAAAACATCATATGCGGCGTATGCCGTTGCTGCGGTTTTGTTTGTTATATTCTCTGTTTATATGCTTTGCTTTGAAAAAACCGACGTATTCAGTCCGCGCGAAAATTCCACATTTAAAGAAATAACCGATTACACAAAAACCGATATTTCCGCGCCCGACGCACCTATAGGAATAAAAAAGGAATACCGCTTTAAAACAGGCAAGGTAAACTCGGGAGATACAAGCCTTATGTTTTACGTCGGGCACAGCTATGTTGACGTAAGGTTTGACAATACGCTGATTTACAGCACAAGCGCGGCAAAGAGCAACCGCATAGGCGCATCTCCCACAAGCTATTGGGTGGTTATACCGCTTTCACGGCTTGATAATGACAAAGCGGTTACCGTTACCGTAACCCCCGTATTTAAAAGCGTTGAAAACAGAAAAATCAGCTTTATGCTGGGCTCAAGGTATGCGCTGTTTATGAAACAGCTTAAAGCCGACCTGCCGCAGCTGATTCTTTCGGCGCTTTGTATGGTTATGGGCGTTTTGCTTATTGTAGTTCAGCTTTACCTTATATTAAGAAAACGCACCGCCGTGTGGAATATATTTTTCCTGGGTAATTTTTCGCTGCTGCTCGGTATATGGCGCATAACCGATACGCGTTTTTCCGCCTTGATGTTTAAAAACTATACTATGCCCGTAGGGTATATAACGCTGGCGGCGCTTTTTACATTGGCAGCCCCCGTATTGCTGTATACCGATAAGCAATACAAGGAAAAGAGCTATATTGTGCTTGATATTGCCGCAATTGCAAGCTCTGTCATCTGTGCCGTCGCGCTTATTTGCCAGTTCCTTTCAATTGTTGAGCTGCGCCGAATTCTTATTGTCTGCCATATAATACTTATTGTGGATATTCTCGTTATAATTTCCTCGGCGGTGTTTTACAACATCGGCGGAAAAAGAGACTTAGAGACTGTTATTTTTACAGCACTTCTTATGACGGGCGGCATTTTGGATATAATAATTTTTTATCTTAAAGGCTCATCCTCGGGTATAATAATTACAATGGTGGCTTTTTTAATTTACTCGGTATACGAGTTTGTTGTAAGCCTTTTAAACATAAATAAAAAAGCATATATTGATTCAAAAACAAAACTTTTCAATAAGGCGTATTGGGAGGATCTGGTTAGGGACGTCTTCTCTGCCGAAGAACAAACCGCTATGATAATGTTTGACCTTAACGGTCTTAAACACACAAACGATACGCTGGGCCACAATGCCGGCGATAAAATGATATCTGAATTTTCTTCAATTCTTAAAAAGGAGATAGGCTCAAAGGAGCTTTTATGCCGCTGGGGCGGCGATGAATTTGCGGCGTTTGTGCGAAACGCCGACCGTGAAAAAACAGATGAATATATTTCGGCTGTAAACAGCGCGGTTGCCGCCTATAACAGCTCGGGGCAGATACCCGAAATTCATTTTGCCTGCGGCTGTGCGCTCTCGTGCGATTTCCCGAACCTTTCGTGGAGCGAGCTGCTTTCCAAAGCGGACGAATATATGTATATAAATAAGAAAAGCTGGTACGCTGAAAAAGCGGATAAAAAGCACTAAATTTACAGAAAAGCTTTCAGGCAAAATAAAACCCGCTTTTGCGGGTTTTATTTTGCCTGAAATGCTATATTGCCTTAATATTTGTAAAATGGTCGGCGTAAAACCGTATATTCCGAAAACTCTCCGAAAGCACAGCTTTAAGCGGCTCAACTACCACGTCCTCGGTGTTAAAATGCCCCGCGTCGAATACGGAAATTCCAAGGCGCTCTGAATCTATGAAAATATTGTGCTTAACATCCGCCGTTATAAGCGCGTCGCGGCCCAATACCGCCGTATCAAAAGCATATCCGCCGCCGCTGCCTGAGCAGAGGGCGATTTTTTTTATGCTTTTGCCGCTGTCGGTAAATTTAACGCTGCCGCCGAGCTTTTCTTTGATATGCCGCGCAAGTTTTTCCGCCGATACAGGAGCATCAAGCTCTGTAAAATTCAGCAAGTAGCCGTCGCTTGCGGGTCTTTTTTCAAAATTATCAAATTCAAGCGCATAGCATAAGCAATCATTAACGCCCGATACGGCAATATCAAGGTTTGTATGCATTGATATAACCGAAATGCCGCTTTTTATAAGCTCGAAAACGGTGCTGCCCACGAGCACGGTTTTCAGCGGGTCGAATATAACGGGGTGGTGGGTTATTATAAGCCCGCAGTTATTATCCCGCGCCGTTTTTACGGCGGAAGCGGTGCAATCAAGCGCCACCACAGCGCCGCTCACCTCGGCTGACGGGTCGCCCACCAATATGCCCACGTTATCAAAATCGCAGGCGGTATTTACAGGTGCTATACCGTTTAAAAAATCAAATATGTCTTTAACGGTCATAGCTTACGCCTTTTTAGCAAACGAGTCTTTCAACGCTACGGTGCGGTTGAATACAATGTGCTCGGGTGATGACTCGGTATCAGTGCAGAAATAGCCCTGGCGCATAAACTGGAAGGTATCGCCCGGTTTAACGCCTGCAAGCGACCTGTCTATTCGGCAGCCTTTAAGCACCGTAAGCGATTCGGGATTTATATTATCCGCAAAGGAGGATACTCCCTCCTCATCGCTCGGGTTCGGCACATTAAACAGCCGCTCGTAAAGCCTTACCTCTGTCTCAACCGAATTATCCGCGCTCACCCAGTGCAGCGTGCCCTTTACCTTTCTGCCGTCGGGCGTTTCGCCGCCGTAGCTTTCGGGGTCGTAGGTGCAGTGAACGGCGGTTATATTGCCGTTTGCGTCTGTTTCGTGGGAAGCGTACTTAATGTAGTAAGCGCCCTTTAGGCGAACCTCTTTTGCGGGGCAAAGCCTGAAATATTTACCGGGCGGGTTAAGCATAAAATCATCCTGCTCAATAAATATTTCCCTTGAAAAGGTAACGCTGCGCTTGCCTTTTTCGGGCTTGCCGGGGTTTACATCAATTTCAATTTCCTCGGTTTTGTTTTCGGGGTAATTATCAATTATTACTTTAAGCGGGCGCAAAACTGCCATTGCGCGGTCGGCGTTCTCGTTCAGGTTATCCCGCACGCAGGATTCAAGCAGCGCGTAATCAATAACGCTGTACGCCTTTGAAACGCCTATTTTATCAACAAATGCGCGTATAGCCTCGGCAGGGTAGCCGCGGCGGCGCATGCCGCATATGGTAGCCATTCTGGGGTCGTCCCAGCCGCTTACCAAGCCGTCGTTCACAAGCTTTAGGCACTTGCGCTTGCTGGTAAGGGTATAGTTTAAGTTCATACGCGCAAACTCTATCTGGCGCGGCGGGGTAGGAATATCAAGCGCCTCTAAAAACCAGTTGTAAAGCGGGCGGTGATTTTCAAATTCAAGCGAGCAGAGAGAGTGCGTGACTCCCTCCTTCGCATCGCTTAACGGGTGCGCAAAGTCATACATCGGGTATACGCACCACTTATCCCCCGTGCGGTGGTGGGTAGCTTTCATAATGCGGTAAATAATCGGGTCACGCATATTAAGGTTGGAGGAGGACATATCAATTTTAGCCCGCAGCACCATTGCACCGTCGGGGAATTCACCGTCGGTCATACGGCGGAAAAGCTCTTTTGTTTCTTCAATCGGGCGGTTGCGGTAGGGGCTTTCGGTGCCCGGCTCTGTAAGCGTTCCGCGCATTTCGCGTATTTCATCGGCCGAGCCCTCGTCAACATAGGCAAGCCCTTTATCAATAAGCTTTAGGGCGCACTCGTAAAGAAAATCAAAATAATCCGACGCATAGTAAACGTTAGCCCAGTTAAAGCCGAGCCACTTAATATCGCGCTCTATAGCGTCAACATACTCAACGTCCTCCTTAACGGGGTTTGTATCGTCAAAGCGCAGGTTGCAAACGCCGCCGTATTTTTCGGCGGTTGAAAAATCTATGCAAATAGCCTTTGCATGACCGATATGCAAATATCCGTTAGGCTCGGGCGGAAAACGGGTCTGAACGTGGGTGTAAACGCCCTCTTTCAGGTCCTCGTCTATAAAATCATGTATAAAATTTGGGGCTGCGGCATTTTCAGCCGTTTTAATTTCTTCTGACAATTTAAAAACTCCTTTTAAAGCAATGTTATAGCCCTTTCCATTCGGGCGATACAGGTATCATACCCCAAAACCTGCATAATGCTGCATAGATCGGGGGTGTTGCGCCTGCCGGTTATTGCAATGCGTAAAACCGTGCTTAAATCACCGGCGTGCCCCTTAAAGCTTGCGGGGTCTGCCTTATATTGCTTAGTTTCCGCGGCAAAGCCGATTTCGGGCGCAATGCTTTTAATAACATTGAACCATTGCTGTCGTTCGTCCGATGTGTTGTAAAGAGTTTTGTATTTTTGCAGGAAAGCCTTTGCGTCTGCGGGGTTAATATTCTCGGGCAGCGCTAAATCTTCCTTATAAAGCTCTGCAAAAAAATAGGAAAAATAGTTTTTCGCTTCGTTCCACTTCGCAATATCCTTGCGGGGTTTGGGAACGTCGCGGTCTATTGAAAGCATAGCCTTGGTGTAATCGGGATCGCGTATTAAGAGGGAGTAAAATTCCGTATCAAATTCGCGCGCCCACTCCGTCAGGCGGTTATACACCTCGTCACCCGAAAGTTTTGATATATAGGTCTTGCTTACGTCGTTCAGCTTATCATTATCAAAAAGCGCGCCCGAAACGCTCATTTTTTTAAGGTTGAACTTAAATTCGGTATACGGCTTTTCGGGGTTGGCTCTGCGCCAGTCCTCAAAATCGGAAGCCGCCACCGTCATAAGATATTCTATAACGCCGTTCGGGTCGTAGCCCTCCTCGGCGAAGAAATGCACCGCCGCCTCGGGGTCCTTGCGCTTGGAAATTTTGCGCTTTGCGCCGTTTTCAAGTTTCATAATGGGGGAAATATGCCCGTATTTCGGCACCTTAAAGCCTAAAAGCTTAAAAAGCTGAATGTGCTTCGGCACAGAGGATATCCACTCATCACCGCGCAAAACGTGGGTAGTGCGCATTAAATGGTCGTCCACCGCGTGTGCGAAGTGGTAGGTGGGTATTCCGTCGGATTTTAAAATTACAAAATCCTCGTCGTTCTCTGGCATTTCTATTTTGCCCTTAATGCAATCGTCAAATACAATTTTATTCTCTTCGTTACCCGGCGAACGCAGACGCACAACATACGGCTTGCCCTCTGCTATAAGTGCGGCAGCCTCGTCTGCGGTTATATTTCTGTGCTTTGCCCACTCGCCGTGGTAGCCTGTGCGCACCTTTTGCTCCTCCTGCACGCGGCGCGTTTCTTCAAGCTCCTCGGGCGTGCAAAAGCAGGGGTAAGCAAGCCCCTGTTTTATAAGGCTTTTGGCGTAGGTCTGGTAGATTTCGGCGCGCTCGCTCTGCTTATAGGGCGCATAATCGCCTGTCTGTTTATCACCGCTTATAAAGCCCTCGTCAATTTTTATTCCGAAACGGTCAAGCCCGCCTATAATATCGTCAATACCGCCCTCAACCTCGCGCTTTTTATCGGTATCCTCAATTCGGGTGTAGAAAATTCCGCCGCTTGAGGTGGCGGTAATGCGGTTTACAAGCGCGGTGAAAAGCGTGCCGAGGTGCAAATATCCCGTGGGGCTGGGCGCTACGCGGGTGACGCGCGCACCCTCGGGTAAGTTTCTCGGCTTATATAATTCCTCGTAATAATCGGGGGTTTTGGTTATATCGGGGAGCAGCAGCTCCGCCATTCTTTCGTTTTCATTCATAGAATACTCTCCGTTAATCGCTTGAAAGCAGCTTGTTTAACTCGCGCATAAATGTGTTAATGTCCTTAAACTGGCGGTAAACAGAGGCAAAGCGAACATACGCCACCTCGTCTATCTTTTTAAGCTTTTCCATAACAAGCTGACCTATTTTTTCGCTGCTAACCTCTCTGTCAAGCGAGTTTTGCAGGGTGGTTTCAATTTCGTCAATCATATTGTCAAGCGTGTCAATTGATACCGGACGTTTTTCGCAGGCGCGCAAAAGTCCCGTCATAAGCTTGTCCCTGTTAAAGGTTTCGCGCGATTTATCCTTTTTTATAACGATTATCGGCAGGCTTTCAATAATTTCGTAGGTAGTAAAGCGTTTACCGCAGCTTAAACACTCCCTGCGGCGGCGTATTCTCTGCCCCTCGTCTGTCGGGCGGGAATCAATCACCTTGCTTTCCTCAAAACTGCAAAAAGGACATTTCATAAAGACTACTCCTTTTAATTTTATAAAAGTACTTGTATTATACAATATATAGTAGTAAAATACAAGTATTAAAAGCAAAAATCAATCGGAGGTAAAGCAATTATGGCAGCAATTCAGTTATCAACACTGCAAAAAGGAGATACTTTGGCGGTTATGCACACAAATATGGGGGATATTAAAATAAAGCTGTTCCCCGAAAAAGCGCCTAAAACGGTGGAAAACTTTGTAACTCACTCAAAAAACGGATATTACAACGGGCTTAAATTTCACCGTGTTATAAACGATTTTATGATTCAGGGCGGCGATCCTCGCGGCAACGGCACGGGCGGAGAGTCTATTTGGGGCGGCAGCTTCCCCGATGAATTTGACCCTGAGCTTCACAACCTGCGCGGCGCGCTTTCCATGGCAAACTCAGGCCCCAACACTAACGGCAGCCAGTTTTTTATAGTGCAGGCAAGGGAAGTGCCCGCAAATATGCTTGAGCAAATGCGCGACCTTGAGGATAACGGCTTTCCTGCCGATATAACCGCCGCTTATGCCGAGCTCGGCGGCACGCCGTGGCTTGATTTCCGCCACACGGTATTCGGTCAGGTGACCGACGGAATGGACGTTGTAGATAAAATAGCTGCGGTGGAAACAAACAACGATGTTCCGTGCAAAGACGTTATTATAAGCTCAATTGATATTGAAATAATCTGATTAAAAAACGTCGAATCACCGAACCCGATTCGACGTTTTTACTATTATACTTGAATTTTGCGGCAAAATGGTGTATAATATCGGATATTACATCAAACATAGATGAATTGTTTTCCCAAAATATTTTGAAAAGAGATAATTTATGTTCAAAAAATTTGAGTCTACCATTCTTTTTATAATGAAGCTCTTACTCTTCTGCGCATGCGCGGGAGTATTTTTCCTGATTTTCGGAAGTAAATTCTATTTTATGCTTATTCCTACGCGCACATCGTTTATAACCCTCGGCGTTTTCACGCTGGTTTATATGATGATGAATATAATATACGGCGGCTTTGATATAGGCAAACGAAAAAGCAAGCCGATTATCTATTCTTTTGTGCTTTCGGTTTTTTTTACTGATATTGCGGCGCATTTCTTTATGTGTATAATGAATATAACCGTAGTTCACAACGGTAAATTCGTTTACGATTATCCGCTGCTTTTGCTGCTGACGTATATAATACAGATATTTATTATCGTTGTTTTTACCTACGGCGGAAATTATCTTTATTTTTCGGCAAATAAGCCGCACGACTCAATTATTATAACACGAAAAGGCGAACAGACCGACAGCATTATATCAAAGATAGGCCGCTATAAAAAGCAGTATAATATAACTGAAACCGTATTTATAAACGACCCCGATATACTGAAAAAGATAGATAAAGCCGACTCAATATTTTTCTATAACCTTTCCGTTCCCGAAAGAAATGCCTTTGTAGAATATTGCTACCACTGTAAAAAGGATATTTACTACAGCGTGGAGCTTTCGGATATTGTCTCGCTCGGCTCTCATCGCGTATATTTTGACGATAAATCAATGGTCTACGCGCCCGTAAAGGGGCTTACCTTTGAGCAGCGCGTAATAAAACGCATTATGGATCTGGTTATCGCGGGGTTCGGGTTGATAATAACCTCGCCCATATTCCTGATTACCGCGCTTTGCATTAAGCTGGAGGACGGCGGACCTGTATTTTATAAGCAGGAGCGCGCCACATACGCAGGCAAAATTTTCAATGTTATAAAATTCCGCTCTATGAAGGTAGAGGACGGCTCTATTCATAAATCGGTAACCAAAAACGATGACAGAATAACCCGCACCGGCAGAATAATACGCAAATTCAGGATTGACGAGCTGCCGCAGCTTATTAACGTGATAAAAAGCGATATGAGCATTGTGGGGCCGAGACCTGAAATGGTTGAAAATGTTGAGAAATACACCAAGGAACTGCCGGAATTTGCTTACCGTCAGCGCGCCAAAGCAGGACTTACGGGTATGGCTCAAATTTACGGCAAGTATAATACCTCACCTAAGGACAAGCTTATTTTCGACCTGACCTATATAAACGAATACAGCGTATGGCTTGATATTAAGCTGATTTTCAGAACTCTGCTTGTATTGCTGACACCGGATAAAAGTACAGAAGCTTTTGAGGATAATAAAAAAACAGAAGGCACCGACGAATAAATAAGATAACAGAGTGGAAAAGAAAAATCGGCAAGCATCTTATGATGCTTGCCGATTTTGGTGACCCGGACGAGATTCGAACTCGTGTTACCGCCGTGAAAGGGCGGTGTCTTAGGCCTCTTGACCACCGGGCCGCTGGTGGCTGTAATTGGATTTGAACCAATGACACTGCGGGTATGAACCGCATGCTCTAGCCAACTGAGCTATACAGCCAAATTTTACGTGACTAATATATTATACATATTACAGTGCATTTTGTCAATACCGAATTTTAAAAAAATATAATTTCTGTTTTTCTCTGCACAAACCGAGCATTTTTGTTCTTGAAAAAATCACGAATATATATTATTATATACTTATTATACCTAATATTGCGTATATTCCTATTTTTTTGAAGGTGGGTATTAAAATATGGAGAAAAAGGAAAGAATACTGCACCCCGTGGGCAGGATTCACGGCGGAACGCTGCTGCCGCACCTAAAGGGCACGGCTGAGGCGGAAACAGTTATAATGCCGCCGCCCGAGAGCGTAAAAATACCTATGCTCCAGCATATAGGCGCGCCGGCAGAGCCGGTTGTGTCTGAGGGGGATAAGGTGTATGTGGGTACGCTTATAGGCAAGGCGGGCGGCTTTGTAAGCGCGCCGGTACATTCAAGCGTTTCGGGCACGGTAAGCGCCGTGACGGCGGAAAACGTAAACGGGCGCAGCGTTACATATGTGACTGTAAAATCCGACGGCGAGCAGAGCCTCGACCCGAGTATAAAACCCTTTGAAGTAAAAACGCGCGAGGATATAGCCTCCGCTGCCGCCGCGTGCGGACTTGTGGGGCTGGGCGGCGCGGGCTTTCCCACTGGCGTTAAGCTGAATATTAAGGACGGAGTGAAAATTGATACCCTTATAATAAACGGTGCAGAGTGCGAGCCATACATAACAAGCGACTACCGCGAGTGTATTGAAAATTACAACGACGTTATAGAGGGCGTTTATCTGCTTAAAGAAAAGCTGGGCGTTGAAAAAGTAATAATCTGCATTGAAAGCAACAAGGAAAAGGCTATTACAAAGCTTTACACCATTGCCGCCGATAAGCGCGATACCGATGATACTGTAAAGCTTATGAAGCTGCCCACAAGCTACCCGCAGGGAGCGGAAAAGGTAATAATTTATTCGGCAACGGGAAGAAAAGTGCCGCTGGGCAAGCTGCCGAGCGACGTCGGGTGCATTGTTATGAATATAACAAGCGTTGCCGCGCTTTACAGGTTCATAACCACGGGTATGCCGCTTGTTTCAAAGCGCATAACGGTGGACGGCACGGCGGTTAAAGAGCCTAAAAACGTGCTTGTTCCCATTGGTACGTCCATAAAGGACGTTTTGGAGTTTGCGGGCGGCGTGAGCGATACGGCGGCGGAAATAATGATGGGCGGTCCCATGATGGGAATAGACGTGTGCAGCACCGACGCGGTTATTGAAAAGCGCAATAATGCAATAATTGTTATGGAAGAAGAAAATGCGCCCGATACTACGCCCTGCATACACTGCGACCGCTGCGCGGGCGCATGTCCTATGCGGCTTTACCCCGCAAATGTTGAGGCGGCGCTAGACAGCAAGCTTTATGACAGACTTGATGATCTTAACGTTAATTACTGTATGGAGTGCGGCAGCTGCGCGTTTGTATGTCCCGCGCACAGACCGCTCACGCAAAGTATGAGGCTTGCAAAGGCTGAATTAAGGAGGCGGACGGCGAAATGAAAGAAATGCTGACGGTTTCATCATCCCCGCATATAAAAAGACCCGATACCACGCGCGGCATTATGTCGGACGTGGTAATAGCCTTAGCGCCCGCCGCCACCTACGGCTGTATTCTTTTCGGGCTGCGCGCCCTTGCGGTTTTAATAACAAGCGTGGGTGTGGCGGTACTCAGTGAATTTTTATGGAACAAGGCTTTAAAAAAGCCTAATACAATAAAGGATATGTCGGCGGTTGTAACGGGGCTGCTGCTCGGTATGAACCTGCCGCCCACACTGCCGCTCTGGCAGGCGGCAATAGGCAGCGTTGCGGCGATAATCGTAGTAAAGCAAATGTTCGGCGGCTTGGGGCATAACTTTGCAAACCCCGCCATTGCCGCAAGAATAATACTGCTTGTCTCCTTCCCTGCCTCAATGACGCGGTTTACAGAGCCCGTTTCCGATGCGGTGACATCAGCCACGCCTTTGGCGGGCACTGCGGGCGCGCTTTCGTTTAAAACCCTGTTTTTCGGTATGCACGCGGGGTCTATTGGCGAGACCTCGGCATTTTTGCTGCTTGTGGGCGGGATGTATCTTGTTATACGCAGGGTTATAACCCCCGTAATTCCCGTGTGCTTTATAGGCACGGTGGCGCTGCTTTCACTGATTGCGGGTGAAAACGTTATGCTGTCCGTTTTCGGCGGCGGGCCTATACTGGGCGCTGTG